>NZ_JAUBTB010000101.1:0-23515 GCF_036704965.1 Microcoleus sp. F10-B2
GCCCGTCCTTTCTGGACGGGCGGGACGCCCATCCCACAAGAACAATAAATTGTAAGTTATTTAATTCTCATTCCTTATAAGCCTTTAATAGTTGTTTCCAAATTTTTATTTATGGGATACAATAATATCTTGGTACAACAATCAGGCAGCTTTGATATCAAGCAATTTGTCGCCAGATCCCGGAACGACACCGCGGACAAAGATAAAATTTCCGCGTCCTGACAATAAGCCCGCGATTCATTGGTGGGTCAATCTAAAATCGGTACAGGATCTAATTAACTTTAGAAAGTTATTAACTCACATCAAAATACTCTTAGCGATAACATGAAATCCGAAAAATTACTCAATACTCTAGAGAAGACGGCAACGCCGACTTTAGGCGAAGAAACGCTAATTCACCACTCGGTATATGTGAAAAAATTGCGTCCGCTGCTGCCGTCAGATGCCTTTGAACCAGATCCCAGCAAGTTAGCAATACTATTCATCAACGCTGCTATTTTATTGCTGGGATGGGGAATTGCTGCTAATCTCGATCGCTGGCCTGTCTATCTGTTAGGGCTTTACTTACCTTTAGCCGTCATCATGGGCAATAGTATCATAGTTTTGCTATTTAGCTCCCACGATTTGATGCACGGTAGCGTTCAGAAAAAGTCGCGCCTCACTTATCCGATCGCCTTTTTGGGACTAAGTATGCTGTTTATGCCCCCTACTCAGTGGAAAAATCTGCACAACCTCGTACATCACAATAACACGAATTCTGTGGCAGACCCCGATCGCAACTATCTGTACCAGCAACCAGATACTTGGGGAAAATGGATTCAAAATCTGTTTGTCCCGTCGGTAGAAGTCAATCCGCTGTGGTTAATGGTAGGGATGGTCGGTTCGTGGTTAGTGCATAATTTCCGCAATCTCACCTCGGTACTGTTATTTAACGATAAATCGGTCGATTACGTACCGGCTGCCTTTACAGTTAGTCCTAAAGATAGATTGACTATCGCCTTTGAATGTGTGGGAATTTTAGGAATTCATGCCAGCATTTTGTTCTACCTAAATTTTCATCCGCTCAAAATAGCCCTCGCCTACTTTTTGCCGATCGCAATTGGTCATGCAGGCGCAATGTTTTACATCTATACCAACCACATGGGTTGCCGGATGACCGACATTAATGACCCGCTGATCAACAGTATGTCAGTGCGGGTTCCTAAAATATTTGACCTGCTGCACTTGAATTTTTCTTACCACACAGAGCATCATATTTTCCCCAGCATAAATTCAGACTATTATCCGATGGTGCAAGAGTTGTTGCAAATTCACTATCCCGGACGCCTGAATTTAATAGAGGCTGGCAAAGCTTGGCGGTTGCTGATGCAAACACCCCGGCATTATCAAGATGAAGTCACCTTCACTGATTCTGCGGGTACAATGGCCGTGAATTGCTCGATTGTTGAAGACTATAAAAGCTGAGAATTCGCATTGCAACTCACATCTTGAACCATGCTGAAGAACAGGCTTTTGGGCCTGTTCCACAAAGAATGAATTTTCTTGTGGGGTGGGCCGAAGAGCCCGCCCCAAAAAATACACTCCTACATACTGATGCTATTGAGTACCAACGAAGGCTTGAGAGCCAAATAAGGGATTACTCGTTTTTGATTGTTGGCATCAATCTTCTGTTCAGCCATATTCAAATTCTGCTGGAACTGTCTGGCTAAAAATTCGATCGGGGTTCCCGCAAAAACTTCGTCGAAGCTCATCCGGTAGAGTTCTCGGAAAGATTTATCGTAATAACCCAAACGGTCATATCGATAAGCTGACAAAATAAACAGAATTTTCAGTTGTTCAGCCGCTCGCTTGTACGGAGGAAGCAACCGTAAAATGTCCTTTTCCGTAATCACTTCGAGAGTCCCAGAAGCATTAATTTTGGGAATGTCCCGGTATGCTGCCAAAGGCATATTGGCAGCAAAACTCATGTATTCATACTGGGGAAAATTGACTGCTGAATGCTGCGGGCCGCAGGTAAAAATTATGGTTGTGACAATTTTAATTAATTGTTCAACTGTGTCGATTTTGCTGGGCATTCCTTTGACTTTACCGCCCTCATTCGAGGCTAATTCTTGGGCCCAAGTTTGCAGTTCCACATCTTGGACGATCGCCTGATTCGTCGGGTAAAAGAATTTGAGATAGCCACATACAAAGGTTTCGATCGCATCCCACAGCAGCAATCCATCATCTCGGTAAGGATAGTGAGGCAGTTGATTTGGATCGTCCATGCCCCGATTTTTCAGTTCGGTTGGGAAGGCAAATTGATCCAGACTCCAGTTACTGCAAGCCTCTCTAGCTATTTCCATTGTCTCTGGCAAGCTACCGCTTAGCAAGTCATCGACTGGCCCGCCCGGAGCGATCAAATAAGAACGCGCCAGCTCGTTGTTAGTCAACATAAACCGAAAGTGCGGTTTCAGCAGCAGGCTAAGGGGGTGATTTTTAGCCAACTGTCGGGCGGTGACGATCGCGATTGGTTCCATCACCAAATGAGTTCGACCTAAATGCGAACTCATTTCGTGGTGATTGGCATCTGCTACTTGCACGCAGAGTTTCGCAAACAGCCAATCCACAGGAGGATCGAACGGGGTGTAAAGATGGCTATCTGGGGTGGGATCTAGTTGAATGGCGATCGGCACCAGTTCACCGCGATCGCGGATTCCCGTCCACCGCCAAGCGAAAAAAGCTCGCGGTTTTGGCAAGAATTTTCTGCCTTTTTCATAGCTGCCACCTCCAATTTTTGAAGGCGCGCGATAGTGTTGGTCGCTACCCGTATAATCGGCAATGTAAATGTTTTTTTGTTGCAACTCTTGGCCCAGATCGAATAATGGGTGAAAGCTGGAAATTTGTGCCAGTGTTTGCGCCCGAGGATCGCCAGCATCTAACAAACGAAGCACCATCGGATTTGCTCCAGACAGGCGCTGTTCTGCAAAAGAGCGATCGGTTTGGTAGATTTTGGCAACAGCAGGTAGCGGCAGCAGAGTAAAGAAATCTTCATAGTCTTGGAGATCGTCGAGAGGATCGAGAAAACTTCTCGAATCGGCCGCCAGCATATTTCCGGGAAGTTCCGATGTTGCTAGTATCCGCTCTCCAATATACTTGCTCGAAAAGTTCTCGACTGCGGGCACATTTTTCAATAATGCCAAAGGTGATAAACTCTCATAGTCAAACTGATAGGCTTGTTGCTGGCGATTCAAGGAATCTTTGCGCTGTTCTTGGTTCGGGTCGTCTTGAGGAAGAGAAGGTTTCATATTGTCTACCATTGTATAAATCAACTCTCTTTTTGTAGTAACATATCGGACATCATCACTACCGATCGAGGAGGGAATTTAAAAAGTATTGTGCAGGCTCACGCTTGATATAGGTCTTATTCACCGAGCAATAATCTTATTCCGGATTTTTTTAAACTCAGAAAAATTCCTCAAAAGAAGGCAACACTTCTCGAGCGCCCTAAATCCACATAGGGCGGTTTCATTCTCCGGATAAGTCGCTCGCACTTTAGAACCCCGACTTCTCAAAGAAGTCGGGGTCGGGGTGTTAGGTTATTTGAGCTTTTTGAGCTTGGTCTGCTGATTAGCGGTTAGGCACGAACCATTAAATATTGGCCGTTGCCGTTATATTCGCCGTCGCAACTCGCGAAGTTAGACACAAACCAAATCAAGTAAAACCGCCAGATTCGCCGAAATTTGGCATAGTCGATGCCGTAGTCCAAATCTTTGACTATTGCCTGAGAATCGTCAAAGTTTTTCAGCCAGTTAGCAAAGGTTGTGGAGTAATTGTATCCGTTGAGATACCATCTTTGAATGGTTTTGAGGTCTTTGTTGTGGCTGGGAACTGCATCGTATTTCCAGTAACGGCCGTGGGGGAAAATGTATTTGTGGGTGAAAACGCTGGATATATTGTTGGGAGTGCGAACTGTGATGATATGAATGAAAACTTTGCCGTTATCCTTCAGGAAAGAGGCGAGCTTTTGGAAAGCCTTCGTTAAATTACCTACATGACAAAAAACTCCTATGGAGAGAATTTTATCAAATTTTGTCTCGAAGTTGGCGTCGTTCAAATCGCCTTCATATAAGGTAAATCGACCGGAACTAAGGTAGCTTTCGGGGTCTTGCATCTTCTGACGCATATACTCGCATTGGTGGTGGCTGAGGTTAATCCCGGTAAAGGTGACATTGGGGAATTTGGAAAGAATGTAATTGGGAACGCAACCCCAACCGCAGCCAAAGTCTAAAATATTGTCGCCATCTTGAATCTCTAGCTTTTCAATCACATCATCAATCATTTGAATTTGCGATTGTTCAAGGTTGGTGGCTCCTTTTTCCCACAACCCCATGCTGTATTTAGGATAAATGAGTTTCCCGTCGCCTAACATCCGATTCAGCATGCCTTGAGGTAAGTCGTACTGAATCTTCATTAAATCCCGCGGCCCTTCGGCTGTGTGGTCTGTTTCTGTTAGTACCCATTCGTAGGGTGCAAGCAGGGACGGGAAATGCTTAAAAAAGATCGGCATACAGGTATCAAAAAGCGATCGCAATACTGAATCTGGGACTTCTAATCCGTTGATGTAAGACTCTGCTACTGCCATTTGCACCGTGTTAACTGCACTGACTGCGAGGCGGGTTGCTGCGTAGGCGATCGGACTTTTGGTATGTACATCTCCCACGATGGGAATGTGCTTTTCGATGTTTTGTAGGGCTGTTGATGAAGTCATGGTTATACAGGTTTTAAAGATGCTGCTATTCTATCTCACGAAAATTGGGTGGTTGTTAGAGAGCAAAAAAGCTGAAACTATTGCCAAGTAAGGTTTGCACAGCTTACCTCCCCAAAATCCTAAAAATATATGGCGGTTGAAGGGGATTTGATAACGGATTTATAGGGCTTTGGGCGATCTTAATTTTATTAAGAATTATGTCAGTCCATTTTAGATTTTAGATTTTGGATTTTAGATTAACTCCACAGCTTGAATAGGGGTATTTTCACACTGAGATTAAAATTTTAGTGTTCATTTATACCATTTTATATTTTAGAATTGAGAATGAATGATGAGCTAAGAGTTGGACTATTGCCTAGAGTTGCATTCTTTTTTTAAACTGGTGTCAGTTGGGCGGTTGAGCTGAGGCAACGAGAAGCAAATGCCGATCGCGACTTATAGTTAAGGAATCAGGGGATACAGAAAAAATGCCGAGAAACCGGGTTTGCATACAGGTTCGCTGCAATAACAGATGTCCGCGAGATTCCTCGCTAATTAGCTAGACGCGCTACATATGCCACAGATTCACTATCTGCCGGACGATCGCACGATCGAGATAGACGACGACGATATAATTCTCGAAGCTTCTCTGCGTGCCGACATTCCCCACACCCACATCTGCGGCGGTAGCGCCCGATGTTCGACTTGTCGGGTATTAATTGTCGAAGGTTTGGAATTTTGCTCCCCGCGCACTTCGCCGGAGGAGGAACTTGCCAAAAAATTGCGTTTAGAACCGGAAATTAGGCTGGCTTGTCAGACGCAGGTTGCGGGCGGCAAGGTCATTTTGCGCCGATTGGCGATCGATTCTGAAGACTTGGAATCATTTACCGACGAAATGGCGGGAAAGTTGATTTGTGCTCCTGTGGGTCAAGAGAAGAAAATTGCAATTTTGTTTGCGGATATTCGAGGATTTACGCCTTTTGCAGAATCGCTGTTGCCCTACGACGTAATCTATGTTTTAAATCGCTATTTCCAAAAAATGGGTTTTGCGATCAACCGGAATGGCGGGATGATTAATAATTATATGGGTGACGGTTTAATGGCCCTGTTTGGGTTGGAAAATCCTGACAAGGCGGCCGAACAAGCGGTGAGGGCTGGGGTGGAAATGCTGGAGGAACTAGAGAAACTCAATCCCTATTTTGAAAATTTGTACCGTCACCGATTGCGGATTGGGATTGGGATTCACTGCGGCTGGGTGGTTGTGGGGAATTTGGGGGCGTTGAAAAATCAGACAGTGACGGCGATCGGAGATGCAGTGAATTTAGCGAGCCGGATCGAGGCTGCTAACAAGCAAGTGGGAACGAGTTTATTGATTTCCGAAGAGACTTATCAGGAAGTGAAGGAATTGGCGATCGTCGATCGGCGCGTATCCGTGCCAATTCCTGGGAAAAGTGGCGAATATCCGCTGTATGAAGTAGTCGGGATGCCACCGCTGTCCCTGGAAATCGAGGAGATTTCCGAGGTCAAAGAAAAATCTATTTGGAAAAGTTTTGTCAAAAATTTGTGTGCTTTGTATGCTGCGGTGTACAATTGGATTAAGAAAATTTGGATTCAAATTATAAAACTATAAAGCAACTTTTTTGACTTTTGTTATTCCCTCGATAAGATGAATATTCCTCAGTCAATAGTTCGGATTTTTCTCATGCTCCCCAACGGTCAGATAGTCGCACAACTGCGAGATAATATTCCGGGTATTGCAAGCCAAGGAATGCTTTCTACTTTTGGTGGTGGCGTGGACATTGGAGAAAGTCCACAGCAAGCAGCCGTGCGAGAATTGGAGGAAGAAACTAGCCTAAAAAGCGATTGCAAAGTTGAATTTATCACAACTTTTGTTTACATAAAAAACAACAATCCCGAATTTATCCAAAAAAATCACCTATTTTTGGCAAAAGTTAGCAATATTGAAAAAATTGAAATCAAAGAAGGTGTGGGTTTTGTAGTTTTGAGAAAAGATGTCGATTTCGAGAAAGTCAATGCAGGGGAGGGTACTCAAATGGCTTGGAAATTGTTGCAAGAATATTTAAAATCAAATAACCTGTGTATGTAGGGTGCGGAGTGCGTACCTTACACCATAGATAGACAGGGCAAAAATTACTCTCTTGCGTAAGTCCTATTTATGTCCGACTACTTAGCTGTTCCCCGGGAGGGGGATGAAACTATAATAGAGAACTTCTTTACTATGTTGTCAAATACGAACTCAGAGTACGAATTATTACTACAGCGGGCGATCGCCATCGCAGCCAAAGCTCATGAGGGGCAGGTTGATAAGGCAGGCAATCCCTATCTCGACCATCCGCTATTTGTGATGGAAAATGTAAATTCTATAGAGCAGAAAATCGTAGCGGTTCTACACGATGCGGTCGAAGATTCTGAACTTACACTCGACCAACTTAGAAGCGAAGGTTTTCCTGAATTTATAGTAAAGGCGATCGCCGCAATTACCAAAATAGAAGGAGAACCTTATGCAGCTTATTTAGAGCGCGTGATGGCCAACCCGATCGCATTGCCAGTCAAAATCGCTGATGTTACTCATAACCTCGATCTGCGTCGCATCGCCAATCCAACAGAGGCAGATTTTCAACGCATTGCCAAATACAAAAAAGTCCTCAGTCAGTTGTGTGCCACCTTAAAATAATTATTAACCGCAAATATCCGCCTTCATCGTGGCACAGGCATCTTGCCTGTGCGATATCTGCGGTTAAAAAAATCCCCAAATCTAAGCCATCACCATCCCCCCATCCACATTAAAAACCTGCCCCGTAATGTAAGCCGCTGCCGCATCCGCCGCCAAAAACTTCACCATCCCGGCAACTTCCTCAACTTCCCCATATCTCCCCAGGGGAATATACTTCAAAATCTCATCAGACTTGACATCTTTAGTCATATCTGTAGTGATAAAACCCGGTGCAACTGCATTCACAGTAATCCCGCGACTCGCCAACTCTTTCGCCACAGTTTTAGTAAACCCAATTACCCCAGCCTTTGCCGCACTGTAATTAGCTTGTCCGGGATTGCCCATTTGCCCAGCAACCGAAGCAATATTAATAATTCTGCCGCTTCGCTGTTTCAGCATGATTTTACTGGCAGCTTTCGCACACAAAAACACGCCGGTTAGATTCAAATCAATCACAGCTTGCCAATCTTCCAACTTCATCCGCAGCAGCAAAGTATCGCGAGTAATGCCGGCATTGTTCACCAAAATGTCAATCCGTCCCCATTTTTCCATGACATTACTGGTGAGTAAATCTACTTGGTCAGTTTTCGAGACATCTGCTGCAAGGGCCACAGCTTCTCCTCCAGCAGCGACTATTTCTGCTACCACCTCATCAGCAGCAGCACTCGAACTCGCATAGTTGACGGCGACTTTAGCGCCTTCTGCTGCTAGTGTTAAAGCAACGGCGCGGCCGATTCCCCGCGACGCACCGGTCACGACAGCAACTTGACCCCGCAATCTCTGAAAAGTCTCTGGTAATAATTCCATAATTGTATCCTCGCAATCTACCAGAGAATTTTGCACTAAAATCGAGCCAGAACCCAAAAAATTATTTTGTCTTATGGCAGTTCAAAAACAGTTCAGCAGTTTTGAGGAGTTACTATCGGGATCTGACTTGCCGGTGTTGGTAGATTTTTACGCTACTTGGTGCGGGCCTTGTCAGATGATGGCACCGATTTTAGAGCAAGTGAGCGGTCAGATGAAAGACAAGCTGATGGTTGTCAAAATTGACACCGATAAGTACGAACAGTTGGCGTCGCAGCATCACATTTATGCTTTGCCCACTTTGGTGTTGTTCAAAAATGGCGCTGAGGTCGATCGCATTGAGGGTGTGATGCAAGCGGCGCAGTTGATCGATCGAGTGCAACCTTACTTGTAACACGAGCCAATTATCTCACGCGTAGGGTGTGTCAGCTCATATCTGATTAATTATGAATAAGATAATCCTAGTTGACGCACCCTACTTATGAAAACTCCCAGCCACGCTATTATCAATCTGGCAATTCTCGGAAAACCGCAACTGCCGCAAGCTAATCTCATTATTGCGATCGGCGGAATTTTGCCGGATATTCCGATATTTTTATTTTACTTTTGGGCGAAATACATTGCTCGCTTGCCCCCAGCTACAATTTGGTCAAAAGCATATTATGAGCCTTTCGTGCAAAATATTGTGGCTCTGTTTCATTCAATTCCCCTTGCGGTTATTGGTTTGCTAATTGCTTATTACTTTGGCTGGCAAAGTGTGCAAATTCTGTTTATCAGCATGATACTGCACTCTCTGGGAGATTTGCCGGTTCATAATGACGACGCTCACCGACACTTTTTTCCGTTCAGCAATTACCGTTTTATCAGTCCGTTTTCTTATTGGGATCGGAAGCACTACGGGTCAATTGTTTCTCTAGTTGAAATGTTGTTAGTGCTGCTGTCAACTTACCGCGTTTTTGGTTTTGTTAATTCTTATGCTGGAAAAACGTTGTTGATTTTGGTGAATGGTTTTTACTGGGCTGGTGCGGTTTATTTTCAGGTGCGAAATTTATTTAAATAAATTCACTTCCCAAAGATGAAACATGAATTCAAAATTACCAATTAGCAATTAGGAATTAGCAATTACCATATTGTTAACTGCGCCGAATATTAAAACAACACCAATCTTGGCGCTTCCATAGAGTAGCCACAATCCAGCCGTGCTGTTCGAGAGTGTCAGCAATTGGCTTAGCTTGTTCGAGCAAAATGCCGCTGAGCACGGCCCAAGTAGTGGGTTTGCTAATTGCAGTGAATTGCGGGATTAAATCAATGATTACTTCTGCTAAAATGTTGCAGATCAAACCGTCGATCGGCTCATCGACCATTTCTTTCAAGCGATCGATACTGCCGAGCTCTGCAACTAACTGCTGAGAATTAACGCGGTTGAGCAGTCTGTTGCTAATGGTCGATCGCACTGCCAAAGGATCTGTATCCAAAGCATAAACTTTTGTAGCGCCCAACAACACCGCGCCGATCGACAAAATACCCGATCCGCAGCCAATATCCGCAACTATGCACTCTTTGTCATCAAAACCGAGACGCATTTCCAGCGACTCCAGACACAGTTGAGTCGTAGCGTGAGCACCGGTACCGAAAGCCACACCGGGATCTAAACGCAAAATAATGCGATCGGTATCAGTCGGCGGGGGCAGCCAGGCCGGATTAATTAAAAAGCGATCGCCCACTTCTTGAGGCTGCCAGTGCTGCTTCCAAGTGCTGCCCCAGTCTTCCTCTTCAATCAAATCCCACTGCATCGCAGGTAGGGGCAAACCTGCACACAGAGCATCTTGGCGCAGCCACAGAGACAGAGCGGCCAAATCCAGCAATCGGGCCTGTTCTTCGGGCAAATAAGCCGACATCAGGCAGGAATTACTTTTGATTTCAGTAGCAGTTCCCCGACAGTTAAATCGTTCCAGACGCCAAAAGATGATATCTTCCAGCGCCGGATCGCAAAGAATTCTAATTTCCCACCAGCTATGTGCCATAACGATTTTAGATTTTAGATTTTAGATTTTAGATTGGCCCTGGGGAACTGGAGACTGGGAACTGGGGAGTGAGGAATGAGGATTGGCTAATAGAAAAATTCCCGCTTGGAAGGCCAATTACCAATGACCAATTGCCCATTACCAATTATCAGTCCTTGCATCCAAAATCTAAACTCCAAAATCCTTCAAAGATTTACCGTGTAAGCATCCCGAATTCCCGGAACTTTTAGGATCTCGGCGAGTATCCCCTCTGGTAGAGGGTCATCGAGGCTCAAAACCATCACCGCATCGCCTCGCACGATTTTACGGCCTACTTGCATACTGGCAATATTGACATTAAAACTGCCCAATTGGGAACCAATTTTGCCAATAATCCCCGGCATATCGCGGTGCAGGGTAAACAGCATATGGTGAGTGGGGGAAACGTTAACGGGGAAATCGTCAACGCTGGTAATCCGAATTTCGCTTTCGCCGAGCACTGCACCCGTGACTGTGTGTTCGCCGAGAGTTCCCTTTGCCGAGAGGTGCAGGGAGCCGGTGTAGTCGCGAATTGAGGCGTCTCTGGTTTCGACGACGCGAATTCCGCGTTCTTTTGCTTCAATGCTGGCGTTGACGTAGTTAACGCGCTCTCGCAGGGCTTGGGAGAGCAGGCCTTTGAGGGCGGCAACGACTACGGGCTGGCTTTGGTTGTTGGCCAATTCGCCTTGGAGTTGAACGTTGAGGTAATCGACTCGGCCTCCGGCTAGCTGGCTGACGAGGTTGCCGAGGGTTTCGGCGAGTTGCAGGTAGGGTTTGAGTTTTTCGATCGAGTCTGGGAAAATGCCGGGTATGTTGACAGCCGATCGCGCGGGCAGCCCCAACAGCACGTCGCGAATTTGTTCAGCAACATCGATCGCCACATTCACCTGAGCTTCTGCTGTGGATGCTCCCAAGTGGGGCGTCAGCACGATGTTCTGGCCGACATTCCGCAGCGGGGAATCGGCTTCGAGGGGTTCGTGTTCGTAAACGTCCAAAGCTGCGCCGGCGATCTTGCCTTCTTTGATGGCTTCTGCCAGGGCTGCTTCGTCGATGATGCCGCCTCTGGCGCAGTTTATGATGCGGGCCGTGGGCTTCATTTTCGACAGCACTTCAGCGTTAATTAAGTGCAGGGTTTCCGGCGTTTTGGGGATGTGCAGGGTGATGTAGTCGGATTCGCGCATCAGCAGTTCGAGTTCTACCAAGCGGCAGCCCAACTGGTCGGCTCTTTCGGTCGAAATGAAGGGGTCGTAGGCCAGCAGTTTCATGCCCATTGCTTTGGCTGCGGCCGCGAGGTGGGAGCCGATTTTGCCCAAACCGACGATGCCGAGGGTTTTTTTGTAAACTTCTACGCCGATAAAGCGGTTGCGTTCCCATTTACCACCTTTGACGGATGCGTTGGCTTCCGGGATGTGGCGGGACATTGAGAGCATCATGGCGATCGCGTGTTCGGCGGCGGCGATCGTGTTGCCTTCGGGGGAATTGACGACTACAATTCCTTTGCGGGTAGCGGCGGGTACATCGACATTATCTACGCCGACGCCGGCTCTGCCGATGATTTTGAGTGAATTCCCGGCTTCAATGATGTCTTTGGTAACTTGGGTGCCAGAACGGATCATCAAAGCGTCGTAATCTGGAATAATTCGTACCAGTTCTTCGGCTGAGAGTCCTGTGTTTACGTCAACTTGCGCGACTTGGGAGAGGATGTCAATTCCGGCTTGGTCGATCGGATCGGATACTAGAACTTTAGGCATAGCAAGCAATTGAGTGGAATCAGTAAAAATAGGCAAGCGCGTTGGCGAGCACAAAGTTGAGGCTTAAACCAGGGGCAGTATCTAACAGCTCAGCTCAAGCTTGCCTTTGTGCAGTTTGAATTGTATCTGCATTCGGTCTTGACCGACCGTTTTTGCTTGAAATATTTTAGGTTTCGGGGCGATCGCACTCTCGGATGCTCTGGAAATCCCCGAACAGCTTAGCTAGTATGTCTTTTCCGACTATAATTATTTCTAGGTGTCCGAGCCTAACCATCAGGAATTATTGTCAATGAATTATCTTATCGCCGTACTGCCCGATCGAATTCAAGCCGAAGCTGCCTACAGTGCTCTGGAAAAAGAAGGCTTGCCCATGAAGCAAGTCAGCATTTTGGGCCGCGGCTACAAAACTGCTGATGAATTTGGCTTAATCGACCCCAACCAGCAAGCGAAGAAACAAGCTAAACTCATGGCTATTTGGTTGATTCCCTTTGGCTTTATTGCTGGCGTTACTTTCAGTCTGATGACTGAGTTGAAGACGTTCGCCTGGGCGGGCGAAATTGGCGATCACGCGATCGGTGGCTTACTAGGTGCGATCGCCGCTGCGATGGGCAGTGTTTTTGTTGGAGGCGCCGGCGGTATGGCTTTTGGCAGCGGCGATGCTTTGCCCTACCGCAACCGTTTGAATGCGGGTAAATTTTTGATTGCTGTTAAGGGTACTGACGATTTGACTGGGAAAGCTGCGAATATTTTGCAGCAGTTTGAACCGGAAAATATCCAAGGTTATACAGAGACTTAGTTATTTGTTGACTGTTAACAGTTGACGGTTAACTGTTAACTGTTAACAGTTGACATTACTACTTGTGTAATATTTGGAGGCAGTTATGGAATTACCAACAATCCCCCTACATTCTCCCCTAGAATTAACGCTCGAATTAACAGACGAGCAGTTTTTTCAGTTGTGTATAGACAACCGAGATTTAAGATTTGAACGCACTGCTAGTGGAGGATTACTTATTATGCCACCTACGGGTGGCGAGACTGGTAATTTCAACATTGACTTATCGTATCAACTTCAATCTTGGAGCAGACAAAATAAGCACTTGGGAATTGCTTTTGACTCTTCAACTGGATTTAAGCTGCCCGACGGTACAGATATTTCTCCCGATGGTGCTTGGATTCGGCGCGACAGGTGGGATGCTTTAACTGCTGCAGAAAAAAAGAAATTTGCGCCGATTTGTCCCGATTTTGTAGTGGAATTGCGATCGACCACCGACTCCCTAGAAAAATTGCGGGCTAAAATGAAAGTGTATGTGAAAAACGGAGCGAGGTTGGGATGGTTGCTCGATCGCAAAAATAGAAAAGTAGAAATCTCCCGTCAAGGTAGAGAAGTAGAAATTTTAGATGAACCTGCAACTCTGTCAGGTGAAGATGTATTACCCGGTTTTGTTTTGGATTTAACTGATATTTTCTAAATTTGTAAGAAAACTCGGCGTTTGAAACCGCATCTATAAAGTCAAAACCAGCAGAGGCTGGTTAAAGAGGACAACTGGGGTAAAATTACGTTATTCTCTTTAGTCGGCATCCAGCAGACATGGATGGTTTGTATAAACCTGCTTTCAACCGCCTTCTTATCTTTTCCCACTCATTCATGATATGATAGGCTGCCAAAGGTTGCGTTTGGTATGACCTATGAAAATCCTCCACGGGACTTGGATTCCTCAAACAGAAGAGAGTTTTGTTCAAGGTGGAACTTTTTGTCTTTGGGTTGAAACCACTGAAAAGAAAAAACAGCCTGCTAAGGTTCATCCCCGACAATTGGAGACGGCACAGTTAAAAGATTTTCTAACGAAAGAAGCTGGGATTCAACTGCCACCAGTCAGCAATACAAGTGCGATGGGGCTAGAATACGCGATCGTCCCTCGGTATTTTTTACTGCCCACTGCCGACAACAAGCCGTTGCCCTCTTTAGAACTAGCGCGATATTTAGAGACAGAGTTACCCGAAACATTTGAGTTGGAGTATTGGGAAGTTGATTGTGTGTCCATCGCCACCCACACTTTGACTAAAGTATTGAACGATCTGCATTTTTTTGCCCTCTACGATTTAGCAGAAGTTCAGTTTGGTTCAGACTTGCTATTTTGGTATCACTACACCCAAAGTTTTAAGCAAATTGTTCTGAAAGATCATTATATTCCGGCGTTGCGCTATCGAGAAACTGCTCCGATCGCGATCGCACCCATCGAAAGATCCGAACCCGCTGAGAAAGCCGCGCGCGGGCGTAAGAAAGCGGGCGAGACAAAAACCAAAACAACTGCAAAAACTCCAAAAACACCTGCCAAAATTGAACCCATCTTTGAGATTTATCCGGGATGGGAAATTGTTTCAACACAGTACGACAATGATTTACAACGCTATGTTGAATGGATGCCTTTAGTTTGTGTGTCCGGTTTTCGGAAGATCCAGCTACAAGATACACCAAAATTCTACGATCGCGAACGGTTGCTGCGGCATTTTTCCGAGTGTGCGATCGCGGAAATTGTCACTCAAACCCCCATCCCAGCATCGTTTGAAAATAAGATTGCGGATTCTTTACTGCAAATCTGCCTCAACCAAACACGAAAAATCGCGCGAGTAAGCCTTGAACAATATCGGCAATGGCAAACCTGGCGCGATCGCATTACGCGCAATCAATCTGCTGACTCATTCTCCCTCTGCTTTCAACTACAATCCCCCGAAAACCCCGAACAGCCTTGGGTTTTAGAGTTTCAGGCGGCTGCGAAAAAAGACCCATCTCTGCGGATGCCGTTGCAGGATTATTGGCGATCGCGATCGACTCAACAAAAACAGTTGCAAACACAATTCGGAGACAACTTTGAGCAACATTTGCTGACAAATCTCGGCTACGCTGCCCGCATTTATCCCCAACTTTGGCAAGGGCTAGAAACCGACAAACCCGTTAACATTACCCTCAGCTTAGATGATGCTTTCACCTTTCTCAGCGAGTCCGCTTGGGTATTAGAAGATGCCGGATACAAAGTGATTGTCCCCGCTTGGTGGACGCCGAAGGGACGACAGCGGGCGAAGATTCGCCTGCAAGTCAAAGGGAAGGGCAGCAACAGCGCTGCAATCAAGGGCAAAGGATTGTTTTCGGCGGATTCTTTGGTGGAATATCAATATGAATTGGCGATCGGGGGCGAACGGGTTAGCGAACAAGAATGGCAGGCGTTAGTAAATAGCAAAACACCGCTGGTGCAGTTCCGAGGACAATGGATGGAACTGGACAAAGACAAGATGCAGGAGATGTTGGAGTTTTGGAAAAAACATCGCGAAGAAAACCCCGATTTAAGCCTGATTGACTTTATGAAGTTGACGGCAGAAGGAGAAGCGAGCGAACAGTTGGAGGTTGAGCGCGATCGGGCTTTATCAGATATGTTGGAGAAGCTGAACGATAAGAGTCGGTTAGAGTTAATTGCAGATCCAGCAAAGTTTCAGGGCAAGTTACGGGATTACCAAAAGCGCGGCGTTTCTTGGTTGAGTTATTTGGAAAGTTTGGGATTAAATGGCTGTCTTGCCGATGATATGGGTTTGGGTAAATCGGCGCAGGTAATTGCTCGATTATTGCAAGAGCGGGAAGTTTTATCTACTACAAAAGAGACAGAAAAAAAGAAGACCGAAAAAGCGATCGCACCTTCCGTTCTACCCACGCTGCTAATTGCGCCCACATCCGTAGTTGGTAACTGGCAAAAGGAAATGGAAAAGTTTGCTCCCGAATTGCGATCGCTGATTCACCACGGCCCTCAACGTTTGCAAGATGCAAAAGCATTTAAAGCCGCCGTCCAAGGTTGCGATATGTTGATTACTTCCTTTACCTTGGTGCGAAAAGACGAGAAACTGTTGAGTAGCGTAGCGTGGCATCGCGTGGTAATTGATGAAGCCCAGAATATTAAAAATCCGAAAGCGGCGCAAACCAAGGCGATTTTAAAGTTACCCGCTACCCATCGACTGGCATTGACTGGAACACCCGTAGAAAATCGATTGCTGGATTTATGGTCAATTTTTAATTTCCTCAATCCGGGCTATCTGGGCAAAGAGACACAGTTTCGGAAGTTGTTTGAGATCCCGATTCAAAAAAATGGGAGTCGCACACAATCGGCAGCGCTCAAAAAATTAGTGGAACCCTTTATTCTCCGGCGCCTGAAAACCGATAAGTCGATTATTCAGGATCTCCCCGACAAAGTTGAGCAAAAACTCTACTGCAATCTCACCCGCGAGCAAGCTTCGCTTTATGAAGCGATTGTGAAAGAGGTAGAACAAGAAATTGATGCGGCGGAAGGGATGAAGCGCAAGGGGATGATTTTGGCGACACTGCTGAAGCTGAAGCAAATTTGTAACCATCCGCGCCAGTTTTTGCAAGATGAAAGTGAGTTTACACCAGAGCGATCGCACAAACTGGAACGGCTGATCGAGATGATTGAGGAAGTCAAAGCAGAAGGCGAAAGTTTATTGGTATTTACGCAGTTTACAGAACTGGGAAGCGCCTTGGAAAAATATATTAAACAAACGCTACATTACAACACTTACTACATCCACGGGGGAACCAGTCGCGAAAAACGGGAACGGATGATTTCAGAGTTTCAAGATCCAGAGTCTGAACCTTCGGTATTTATTCTGTCACTGAAGGCGGGCGGCGTGGGAATTACGCTGACAAAAGCCAATCACGTGTTCCATTTCGATCGCTGGTGGAATCCGGCAGTGGAAGATCAGGCGACGGATCGGGCGTTTCGGATCGGACAGCAAAAAAATGTGTTTGTGCATAAGTTTGTGGCGATTGGCACTTTGGAAGAAAAGATTGACCAAATGATTGAGGACAAAAAGAAATTGGCAGGGTCAATTATTGGTGCGGATGAGTCGTGGTTGACTGAGTTGGATAATGAGGCATTTAAGAAATTAATTAGGCTCAATAAAAATGCGGTTCTAGATTAGGAGAAGCCAAAAAATATGTCACAATTTACTCGGACTTGGTGGGGCAATAAATTTATCGAGGGTCTGGAAAGATTTACTGATTCTGGGCGGCTCGGAAGGGGACGTTCCTATGCACGGAATGACAAGGTAAAAAGCTTTAAGATTAATGATGGCTTAGTGATGGCAGAAGTAAGGGGGTCGGTAAATCCTTATTTTGGGGTTTATAAGGAGCCACTCTACAAAACTAAAATTGAGTTTCAGCCAATTAGTCAGGCAAAGTGGAAAGTGGCGATCGCCCAAATGGCATCAAAAGCCAGCTTCATTTCCCGGCTGCTGCTCAACGAAATGCCCGACAACATTGAAAATGCTTTCTCACCCCTCGGATTGCACCTTTTACCCAGCAGCCGCGAGGACTTTAAGACTACTTGCTCTTGCCCAGACTATAGCAATCCCTGCAAACATATTGCCGGAGTTTATTATTTGGTGGCGGCAGAATTGGACAAAGATCCATTTTTACTGTTTGAATTACGGGGGCTTTCTAAGGAAGTGCTGCACCGCGAATTGGCAAAAACGCCTTTGGGAATGGCGCTTTCTGCCGAGTTAACGGCGGATGCAGCGGCCCCTGTGGCGGTGGATTCCTATTACACGCGGGCGATCGCCAGTGAGGCGCAAACGGTCAGCCTGAAAGAGTTTTGGCATGGTGCGAAGCGATTGCCGCAGACGATTGAGGTGGCAGCGCCAAGTGGGGTAAGTGCGATCGTGGTGAAGAAACAGGGAGATTTTCCGCCGTTTTGGCACAAGGATGGTTCGTTTATTGAGGCGATGGAAGAACTGTATTTGCGGGTGAAGAAGAATAAGTAGTTGGGTGGACAATTTTGCTGCCATACTCGATCGATCTCCTGCAAAAACTTTAACTCGAAGACTTCATACATTTGGTACAATAATCGTGCTCATCATATCAGCTTTACCAGCAACTAAAATCATAAGATCGTTATTTGATGATTTTAGACTATAATTAAGTTAGTGCGACTGTTAAAAAAGTCTACTTTTTAGTTACAGCAAGCTTTGGCAATTTCAAATTAGAATCTAAAATTGACTGATGTTACCAAGAGAAGAACTGTTAAAAGGCATTGAAAACCGCGAATGTGTGGCGCGGGCGATCGACCAAGCGGAACAAGCAATTAAAACTTGGGAAGTTACTCAAAGTGATTTTCTGTCGCCTCCAGAATTGGCGGACACTCTGACGGTATTTAAGCGCTTAACAGACGTGGAAGTAGTGGCTTGGGGCGGCTACCCGCAAGCTGAAAGACAAAGAATTGCGATCGCGCGATCGGATATCCCGATCGACTCTGGTAGCGTTAACGTTGCTGCGGTGGAGATTGCTGGCAATTTCTTGTTCGATACAGCTTCTCACCGCGACTTTTTGGGGGCGATGTTGGGTACGGGAATTGTCCGCGAGAAAACTGGCGATGTGATTGTTTTGGGAGAACGCGGCGCGCAGGCCATTGTCATGCCGGAGATGGTAGAGTATTTGGAGATGAGTTTGCAGCAAGTGCGATCGGTTCCTGTGCAAACGCGGCGCATTGAGTTGAGCGAACTCAAAATTAGAGAACCCAAAAAGAAAGAAATGACCACCGTTGAAGCATCCATGAGATTGGATGCTGTCGCCTCGGCTGGATTCGCAATGTCTCGCAGCAAAATGGCCGATTTAATTGGCAGCGGTGACGTGCGAGTTAACTGGAAAGACATTACTCAAGCTAGTTATAATGTCAAGTCGGGAGATTTAATTGCTGTTACCGGCAAGGGAAGATTGGAAATTGGGGAAGTTGCTGTTACTAAGAAGGAACGCTATCGAGTCCAGTTAACTCGATATTTGTAATTTATGGGTGGCATCTTCGGCCCAACCCCTACTCCCCAAAAAAATTAATTGACTCTTTGTGGAACAGGCATCTTGCCTGTTCTTAAGAATGCTGAGGCCAAGAAGCCCAACCCCTACTCCCCAAAAAAATTAATTGACTCTTTGTGGAACAGGCATCTTGCCTGTTCTTAAGAATGCTGCAACATATAAGTTATACGACCCACAAACCCCGAAAAACCCGGTTTCTTTGGTTTTATGCCTAAGTCCTAAATCCAAATTATCGGAGAAAAGTTTTCCTTACCAACACGGCGATACCCAGCATTAACAAGCCAAATAGTAAGCCAAACAGCAGACTCCAGATAATTGTCGCAGCAAAGGGATGCAGCGGTAGAGAAAAATCGAGTTGCCATTGAATCGGTTTATCCTTAATTAGAGGATAGGCGGCGGAAAAGATTTGTCCGCCGCCGATCGCAGTTCCGACAAAAAAGATGATATTCTCAAGCTGGCGATCGCGCTTTTTCTCCTCTTCTTCCTTTTGCTTGTATAATTCCATCTGTAGGCGATCGCGCGTTTTCTCCTCTTCTTCCTTTTGCCTATATAATTGTATTTGTTCGCGATCGCGCTGACGTTCTCTTTCTTCCTTTTCGCGATCGAATTCAACCTGTTCGATTTCCACCATCCCGCGCACAGTGGATATCGACTGCTGGAACAAATCTTGACTGGCAATCAGGTAGTTTAAATCTATTTCAATTTGCCGCTGATATTTATTCTCCGCCAAATCTAGAAACTTCTGCAAGAAATCCAGATTGTCGCCTGGGATGCACAAACTTCTAATTTTTGTCAAGGCATCACCATAATTTTCAGCATTAGTTTCAATAGTATTTTTGTCCTCTTTCAAATACCGTACTTGCTGAGCACAATCAAACATTTTAGTGCGGACTTCAGCCAGTAATTGCTTTAACTTCTGCAACTTAACTTGTCGATTTTGTTCGCTTTCTATTTGACTGAATTCGGGAAGCTTCTTTTCTAACTCGCTGACTATTTGTTGTGCTTGGCGATACTTTTTCCTAGCTTCGCCATACACAAATACAATTTTAGCGCGAGAGCACAGCAGATTCATCAAGTTAGAATTAAACGCCAGCGTTGCGAATTTCAAAGTTTGGGAATTCTCTTGCAACCATACTAGAAAATGACACCGCTGACGCCCATCATCTTCGCGGCTGTCATACTCAAAAATCGGACTACCGAATAACTTTCCTTCGGCGCGAAACTCTACTAATGGTTGCTGTTTATCTTGTACAAAAGCTTTAACCGATTCGTCAGCTAGTTTGCGGTAAGTATCATAAACTGCTGGTTCGGCGTATAATAATAAGGTTTGTCCCAGAGAGGGTTTAATTGCATTTGGCAACAAGCAACCTTGGGGATTTAATCGAGTTAAGTCCGCTACTTTCATTGTGATATTTTTATAGTAAAATGTCAAGTCTGCGGTGTAAGTGTCGTGAATTCGTAGGGCATAGATAGAACCATCAAGTTTCAGGTTATCTGGCTGAATAATTTGCGGAAACTTCAGAGTTTTTCCACCATCTGGAATTAGCAATCGTTCGTTAGTCAGATTTTCCCGTTCGCCGTCGGGATAATACAGCCCGTTTTTGTAGCAAATTAGCTTGTCTCTGAGGGCTTTTAGTTCGTTGATGTTAAATTCTTTGCCGACATTATCTGCTAGATTTTCCCACAAGGATTGAGCATTTCTGGCTACTTGTCCGTAGCCTGCGTCGCTATCATCCCGCAGGTGGAAAGGAAAGAGGGTAATGCTGGGATTTTTAATTTGCCATTCTTGGCTCATAATCAAGTTTGTTAATTATTTTAGGGGATTTCGTGGCGGTTCAAAGTCCCCCTTATTAAGGGGGATTTAGGGGGATCAAGACTGGAGTGCAAGCGAGATTTATCTGTGACTCCACATTCCTCCGATCCCCCCTAGCCCCCCTTAATAAGGGGGGGACAAGAGTTTTTTATGTCGATTCTGTACCCGAAGTATCAGTTTCAACCACATCCACAGAAGACTCAGACAAACCCAGTCGAATCTTATTTTCCTTCAGCGTTTCGTAAAACTCCCTGACGATTTCCTCCGGTGCATCGCTATCAGTCCCACCCGCACCCGCGTGATAAATTTCGTTCTCTAAATTCTCTTCAATTTGAGGCCTGCTTTCGCACCAATCCTTGATTGTTTGAGCGATAACATTCACATTATCTGTCACAGAATCATCAAGCGCTGATAAGTGATCGACAAATAGCTTCGGATCGGATATTTTCAATAACTTATTAAAAGCAGCCACAATTTCTTCAGGTTTCGCATCATCGGGAAGTGACATGACTAATCTCCTTAAATCTGTTTTTTCAGTTGATAGCGGTAAAGTTTCGGTTTCGCCAATTAAGGTAAATGCAGCCCAAGCTATGGGACTCGGAAATCGAGCTTTTGTGGTTAGCATAGCACACCGCAAGGCGGCTGCTCGATTGTCGCCCCGTGCTAAATTTTGGTAGAATTCAGTCATTAGTAATTTGGCTGATATCACTCCCATATTCCACAGGGAAACGATGATGCTGGGGACTCCGGCGAGGATGAAGCAGCGCGACAATCCGATGACTCCATCTCCGGTGATTTTACCGCGCCCGGTGCTGCACGCGCTTAATACTACCAGTTCGGAATCGAGTTTTAATTGCAGGATTTCTGCGGCGTTAAGCGCGCCGTCGTCGGTGTCTCCTGATGGTGCTAAAATTATCGCGCCCGGAATGCCCGAACCTTGGAAATCGTCGAGGAGTCCGTGGGCGGATAAATGGACGATGCGGGTGTTTAGCATTCTGTCTAAAATGGCGACTTTTGTGGCATTTTCTCCGCTAATTGCTTCGGTTCCTAAAGTTGCGGCAATGGCTTCGGCGGCTTCTTTTGCCCTGGGGATTTGGCGGAGTTTGTAGGGGTTTTCGTTGAATTTGGCTGCGATGGTTGGATCGCCGACAATTAGGGCGGCTTGTCTCAATCCTCGCACTCGCTGTTGATGTTCGGCGGTTTTTTCTAATACTTGGATGGAAGGGGCGGTGAGGATGGTATGCTCTTCGATTAGGTAGCGGTTGTTGCTATCTTGCAAGGCGGCGAAGGGAACTAAAAATAAGTCGTAGTGGGGGATGAAGATGATGGGGGAATTGGCATCAGTGGGTAGCAAGTCGATGATTGGTTCGATTAGGATTTGATGGAGGAGTTGCAAGAGGGGAAAGCGGCCTGTTTCGTCTCGATTGTACTGGGATTCTAGCTGAATTTTGTTGCCTTCGTCGTCGGTTTCTTCGGTGCCGATGGAGACGCGGGTTTGGAGGATGATTTGTTTGAGGGTTTGGTTTTGTTGGTTGAAGGATTGGAGATTCGCGGCACGGTGGGTGATGTTGCCGTTTGGTTGGATTACCCAGATGTAAATAGTTTTTGAGCCGATAATCGAATATTCAACTATTGTGGAGTTTCTGTTGCGGGCAATTTGTTGGATTTTGGGAATTGATAATTTATCTGTTTGGTCATTGGTTGGTAAATCATTTGTTAATAAGGTTTGTTGCAATAACTCGACGAAGGCACGGGTGCGGGACATTTCGGATATTTCTAAGGCTTCATCGAATTGAGATTGGGCGACTAGGACGTCTTGTAGCAGGAGATAGGAAGATACTTGGGTTTCAAACATTGAAGCTTTATGGTCATTATTGACTAATTCATAACGCAGATTTTCTTTAATTTTGATTGAGGCACGCAGTGCTTTTTCAGATTGGGTGAGTAGGTTGACTTTACGTAAAGTAAGTCCTATATTGTGTAAAATAACTGATTCCCTTTGGCAATTTCCGATTTCCCGTACAATCTCTAAAGACTGTGCAAAAAACTCGATAGCCTTGGGAAAATCCCCTAGCCCATAGTAAGCATCGCCCACAGATTGGAGGGAAGAGGCTTCTCCTGTGCGATTTCCGATTTGCCGATAAATATCTAAAGATTTTTCGTTTAATTCGATCGCCTTGTGGTATCGCCCAAATAAATTATTATCTTTGCCCAAATTGCCGAGGGCACTGGCTTCTCCTAGGCGATTTCCAATTTTCCGGAAAATATCTAATGACTGTTTGTGAAATCTGATCATCTTCAATTCCCCTAGGAAAAAGTAAGCATTGCCCAACTGGTTGAGGGAAATAGCTTCTCCTTTGCGATCGCCTATTTCCCGTTTAATCTCTAATGACTGTTTGTGAAATGCGATCGCCTTATCATATTGCCCTAGGTCATGGTAATCACTGCCCAAATTGCTGAGGGAAATAGCTTCTCCTTTGCGATCGCCTATTTCCCGTTTAATCTCTAAAGACTGTTCGTAAAATTCGATCGCCTTGTCGTATTGCCCTAGGTCATGGTAAGCTATGCCCAAATTGCGGAGGGAATCAGCTTCTCCTTGGCGATATCCGATTTCCCGTGAAATCTCTAAAGACTGTTCGTAAAATTCGATCGCCTTGTCGTATTGCCCTAGGTCATGGTAAGCTATGCCCAAATTGCGGAGGGAATCAGCTTCTCCTTGGCGATATCCGATTTCCCGTGAAATCTCTAAAGACTGTTCGTAAAATTCGATCGCC
>NZ_JAUBTB010000101.1:23525-23948 GCF_036704965.1 Microcoleus sp. F10-B2
GGAGGGAATCAGCTTCTCCTTGGCGATATCCGATTTCCCGTGAAATCTCTAAAGACTGTTCGTAAAATTCGATCGCCCTGTCGTATTGCCCTAGGGACTGGTAAGCTATGCCCGCACTGCGGAAGGAATTAGCTTCTCCTTGGCGATATCCTATTTCCCGTGAAATTACTAAAGACTGTTGGTAAAATTCGATCGCCTGTTGATATTCTCCTAGGGATTCGGAGACATTGCCCGCACTGCGGAGGGAATTAGCTTCTCCTTGGCGATATCCGATTTTCCGTGAAATTACTAAAGACTGTTCGAGAAAATCGATTGCCTTGTGATAGTCCTTTAGGGAATTGTAAGCGGGAGCATCCCGGTTTTGTAAATGGTTAAAAGTATGATATGAGCCAAAATTTTTCGCCCTGCGCTACATGATAGAAC
>NZ_JAUBTB010000102.1:0-23922 GCF_036704965.1 Microcoleus sp. F10-B2
CATATTCAATTAATTATTCCGATCGAGCATTACTCACCGCACGGGATTGCTAAATCATACCCCAATTCAGCAACGCCTTTATGCCTTCTCTTATTCCCCAATCAAAGACCTAAATCCTTACGTTTATTCTCACAGATTTACAGCGAGTTACCAGCAGCCATCAATGCTTATAAGCAGCGGATGGGTATTGAAGAAATGTTCCGAGACTGTAAAACAGTCGGCTACGATCTTGAAGGAACTAGCTTAAAAGGAGACCGACTTATTAACATGATTTTGCTCATGACACTGGCGTACACTTGGGCAATATTTCAAGGCACGCTCACTGAAGAAAAAGCAGGTACAAAAATATGTATCTCGTCGCAAAGAACCCAAGAAAAAATATCGCAGACGGAGTACATTTGGTGTTGGATTAGATGGAGAAAAGTGGGTTAATTATCTAGAACTATATTCTGACGAGGTAGAACAGTTAATGAAGTTAACTCCAAATAAACGCCGCTTTTATCAACAAGGTATGCGGGCCGCAACCCTTATACAGTCTATCTCGTAGACCTCTTTGTCACCCCCCCAGGTTGAGTCAGCACCAGTCTGACCAGTTCCTCATGGCTCCACTGCTCAATTATTTCGATTTTCAGTGCTGGTAACTCTGGTTGTTTACTCATTTGACTACATTACCACATTTATTGGTGTCTCTGAAATATTTTTGACCTGAATCCTTACGCATAGCTTTCTTAAGGGGGGGACAAGAGTCTTCTCAAAGTCCCCCTTCTTAAGGGGGATGCGAGGGGGATCTCCGAGGAATAAATAGTTTTAACCCAAGCGTATTGCTTCTTAAGGGGGATGCGAGGGGGATCGAGACTGTTGCTCCTAGCCGCACCAAAATATAATTTAGATGCGGGATAGCTTACTTAAAAAAAAAGGGGAATCTAATCGGCCAAATCGGGGAAAACCTCGCGCACGGCCGGATGCACCAATCGGTGATTCTGCACGTTCAATCCCTTCGCCAAACTCGGATTTATTTCCAAAGCTTTAATCCCGTTATTTGCGAACTGCAAAACATAAGGCAAAGTGCTGTTATTCAAAGCTTGAGTCGCAGTCCAAGGAACAGCACCGGGCATATTAGGCACGCCGTAATGTACAACTCCTTCCTCAACATAAGTGGGATTTGTGTGAGAAGTTACCCGCAAAGTTTCCACGCAGCCGCCTTGGTCAACGGCTACGTCAACAATCACAGAACCGGGATGCATCTTCGCAACAAATTCGCGAGAAACTAGCACAGGAGCTTTTTTCCCCGGAACCAAAACCGCACCGATTAACAAATCAGTATCGGGAACAACTGCTTCAATTTGCAAAGGACTGCTGTAGAGGTATTCTACTCTGGAACCGAACAGAGTTTCTAAATAGGCTAGGCGATCGACATTTACGTCTAAAATCTGCACTCTCGCGCCCATTCCTACAGCAATTCGCGCTGCTTCTGTGCCGACAATTCCGCCGCCCAAAATCACAACTTTACCCGGTCTTACCCCCGGTACGCCGCCCAAAAGTACGCCCCGGCCGCCTTGCTGTCGTTCCAGAAATCGAGCACCGAACTGCACGGCTAAACGCCCTGCAATAATGCTCATCGGCGTCAGCAGCGGCAATTTTCTGTCCGGGAGTTCGACGGTTTCGTAGGCGATGGCCTGGACTCCGCTGCTGATTAAATGCTCGGTTAATGTACGATCGGCAGCCAAGTGCAAATATGTAAACAGCAACTGCTCTTTTTGCATCAGCGGATACTCAGCAGGCAGCGGTTCTTTAACTTTAACAATTAGTTCGCGCTTCCAGACATCTGAAGCCTTTAAGACAATCTTAGCCCCTGCTTCAACGTAGTCCTCGTCCGCGAAACCGGCCCCAGCACCAGCATTCGTTTCGACGAAAACTACGTGACCTTTGTCCGAACAAGCCCGGACACTTGTGGGACTTAGCCCGACTCGAAACTCTAAATCCTTGATTTCCTTGGGGACGCCTATTTCCATCTATAACCTCTAATCTCAGGCATACGTAGATCGAATCTAACCTAAAAACTATCCCCAGCGGGACAATACCATTGTAGATTTTAGATTTGGCAATCCGGGTGGGCTAGGATAATTTTTGTTGGATTTTCCGCCAGATCGATCGCAATTTCCCAAATCGATCGTTTTCCATCAAGTGGATCGTCTTTTTAGCTTGTTCCAACTGTAACTGTAGCTGTTGAATTTGATATTGGTAATTCTGCAATTCGGAATTGGCTTCCTCCAACGGAATTCGCAGTGCAGTTTCCCCAGTATTTTTCCTGATTGCCACATCGTGATACCCTAGGGGCTGAAAGGCAAAAAATACGATTTCCCAGTTGTTCGCAATACAAAACTCATTGACTGCTTTCGCCACACCGTAAGGCATCACCTCGCATACCGACCAATTCGTATAATCGTTAAAAACCATCATTCCTGCGGCTTTAATTTTCGTGTAACCTTGCTGAATATCTTTGCATACACCGTGATATTCGTGGTCGGCATCGATATACATCCAGTCAAAATACTCGTCAGGAAAGCTCCTTAAAATTGTCGAAGAATCCCCTTCGTGAAGCTCTACCGTTCCATTTTCTATCCCTTCTTGAACTAGACTTTTTTGTTTTTTGCTGACTTCTGCTTTGAATAAATCAAAATTATAATCGATCAAATGCAGCTTTTTGGGCTTGGCAATAGCCAGAATTTTTTCGGCAAAGCGCCCGTATTGAGTTCCCACCTCAGCCACCACACTATTTTTAGGCAGATATTCCAATATCTTTAATCGACTTTCAACAAAGCGACAATTTTTCACGTGACAATCTTGAAGCATTGGGGCCGAAAGCAGCAATGGATTGTCATCAAAATTATTCCATTTCTCGTTATTCCAGTCCTTAGTCGCTTGTAAAAATCTTTTTTTGTATTGTATAAAATCAAACATATTATTCCGATGATAATTGAACTCGAAGCCGTGGGGAAAATATCTAATCAATACCAAGCATTTTGTAGTCAGTGCCTACGTTTTTTTGCCAATTCAGAAACAGTGACTAAAGTCCCTGCTACATTTTTTTGACATTTTTGACCTTTGGGCAATTTGGTCGGCTACAAAAAATGCTAGGGTCATCCTATTTGATTTGTGAACGAGATTTTTTGTAGAGGAACCCCTGATGGTGTATAGAAGGAGAAAAGAAAGAAATATTGACTTTGACAAATCCTGAAAGGATTACTATTTAATTTTAAGTTAACCCTATTTTAGATTAAAATACATTAGGGTTTAATAGATGTGATTAAATAATAGCTGATAGAGAGTCTGCTGTCAATATATTTTATCGGTCACTTATAATTTAACAGGCTTGCACTCAGCGGGTCTCAAAACCAATGCCACGCATACCTACCTTAACATTCGATCGCGGAACGCTGCTGCTACACCCGCCGCCCAAAGGCAGAGACTGGGTGGACTTTGCGACATGGGACGATCGCGTGGAAAAATACCGCATTCGAGCCATTCACTACCGCCCGCTGGTAGAATGCCTCCAAGCCGATTGCATTCACTTCACCGACGAAGCTAGGGGATACGAACTACTCGAACTCGTACCTAGCGTGGAAATGCAGCCTTACCCACATCAAGAACAAGCCCTCGTAGCTTGGCAGCAAGCAGGAAGCCAAGGAGTAGTCGTCCTCCCTACCGCTTCCGGCAAAACTTATCTGGCACAATTAGCCATGCAAGTCACTGGTCGTAGTACATTAATTGTAGTACCAACTCTCGATTTAATGCACCAGTGGTATGCTAATTTAAAAGCAGCTTTTCCGGACATCGAAATCGGATTGTTGGGCGGAGGTTCGCGGGACAAAACGCCAATTTTAGTGGCAACCTACGACAGTGCAAGTATTCATGCAGAAACCTTGGGCAATAAATACGGTTTGCTGGTTTTTGACGAATGCCACCATTTGCCAACGGACTTTTATCGAGTAATTTCCGAATATGCGATCGCGCCTTTTCGACTCGGACTGACAGCCACACCCGATCGCACCGACGGCCGCCACAGTGATTTGCATTTCCTGATCGGCCCGACAGTATTTAGCAAAAGACCCGAAGATTTGGCAGGCGATGCTTTAGCCGACCATAAAATAGTTCAAATTATGGTAAAACTGTCAAAAGAAGAGGGCGATCGCTACGCCGAATTAATCAACATTCGCAACGACTTCTTAAAACAGTCTAACATCAGAATATCCAGCCTCGAAGGTTGGAAACAGTTTATCATGGCAAGCGCGCGATCGCCCCTGGGACGGCGCGCCATGCTAGCCCACCGCCAAGCCAAAGAAATCGCCCTTTGTACCGAAGGAAAACTGCGAATTTTAGCCAAAATACTAGCAGAACACTCTCCCCAGCGCACCCTAATTTTCACCGGAGACAACGCCACAGTTTACCGAATTTCCCAAGAATTTCTCATCCCCACAATTACCCACCAAACCCCAGTCAAAGAACGCCACGAAATCCTCGATCGCTTTCGCAGCGGCGAATACAAAACCCTCGTCGCCTCCCACGTCCTCAACGAAGGAGTGGACGTTCCCGACGCGAGAATTGCTATCATATTATCAGGCACTGGCAGCGAACGCGAGTACATTCAGCGATTGGGTAGAGTTCTCCGCAAAAGCAGCGATGTAAATAAGTTAGCAATTCTCTACGAAGTCGTCACCGAAGACACCAGCGAAGAAAGAACTTCTCAACGTCGGCGAGGAGGAATGCAGCCTCACAAACCCCAACCACAAACACAAATAGAACCGCCAAAGCCAGAATATCATAAATTAGAAACTGTCAAACCGACACCCATTTACGGAGTCAACCGAGAGACAACCAAAAAAGCAGCAGAATCACCCGCAAAATGGGGAGAAAAAAATGATGATTCCCAAGAATCTTGAAGATTGCCCAATTAGTGTATAATCTCAATATTAACTAATTTACATTACCTAAAAATGAGCGAAACTGCACAACTAACTAACTTTAAAATTTTCCCCAAACATACAGGAGTTTGGGAGGGAGACTGGACAATACTCGATTCCGACTGCAAAGAAACCAGGCGTTTTACAGCAGTAGTCACCCAGAAAATAGTTGATAACGAGTGGAGGCAAACTAACCTTCAAACTTATGCCAATGGTCAGAGTGAAACCCAAAATTTTGTGGGTTATGTTGTCGGGGAATGGCAAGTGCAAATTGAAGGTTTGGACTCGGTTTTTTCCAACTACAATACACTAGCGACAGAAGTTGGAGATGATTTGATAATTTTTCAAGTATGGGACAAAGCAACTGGCTTTATGAGGGCTGTGGAAACAATCCATCTTGTCAGTTCCGATCGCCGAATTCGGACTACCCAAAGCTTGACAGAAGAGGGAAAACTTAGGGGTGTTATGGTGATTGTTGAACGAAGAATTGAGTAAAACTTTTCACTGCTTATGTTACCAACTGATTTATTAAGTCACCGCCAAAACGGAGAATCAATTATTCCTCTACGCCTCAAGATAGATGCTAAAAACTTAGAAGCAGCCACCGAAACGATCGACTGCTTCCAAAGTGCGATCGGCAAAACCCAAGGCGAACTCGACGGACGCTTGCTAGAATTAGAAGGCGACAGCCCGGATTATCGGCTGAAACGGGGATTAGCGCACCTGCTGAAAAGCGGTTTCTGCACCTTAGAAGTCATCAGTCCCCTAGAACCCTCAGAGTTGAGACAGCGGGTTTTTGCATTGTCCGCGCGATCGACTCCCAGCCCTCAATCCACCCAATTAACTCTGGAAAAAATAGCATCTGAGCTCAGCCAAGAGTTAAACAGAGAAGTTTTGCCACACGAAATCACTACAGGTTTATACGCCGATTTAAACGAAAACAAAATCCTCACTCAGTTTAATCCACCAACACCCGAAAACTTGCTTCACAAATACAATCTTTCTCAAGTTCAAGGCATATTTTACCGTGCAAGTCAAGTCAAATTAACCGCCCACCGCAACGATCCAGGAGAATACAAACTCTTATTTCGCTATCTGAAACTATTTCAATTAATGACTTACATCGAAGGCGATGCAGACCACGGTTTTACACTGACAATAGACGGCCCTACAAGCTTATTCAAACCCAGCACCCGCTACGGCTTAGCCCTGGCGAAAATGCTGCCGGCACTGCTGCACGTAACTAAATGGAGTATGCACTCGACACTGCACACAAAAGATCCTTTTAGCGGCGTTTTGAAAACAGGTAAATTTACCCTAAATTCCGACTGCGGTTTGGTCAGCCACTATCCCCCTGGCAAGCCTTATGATAGTATGTTAGAAGCAGCATTTGCTGAAAGATGGAATTCCACAAAAACCGAGTGGCAACTAGAGCGAGAAGTAGATTTAATTCCCATTCCAGGTAGCGTGATGATTCCCGACTTTCGGTTAGTGCATCCCGACGGGCGAGTATTTTTATTAGAAATAGTTGGCTATTGGCGGCCCGAGTATTTGCAAAAGAAATTTGCACAAGTACAGAAGTCTGAATGCGATCACTTAATTTTAGCTATTTCCGAACGGCTGAATTTAGAAAAAGCCGGAGTGAATGTAAATGACGTGCCAGCAAAAATAGTCTGGTTTAAAGATAAATTGCTGCCCAAATTAGTCCTGGAAGTCCTCGAATAGTATACCAATCCGCCCATCAGTTGCGAACTTTTTTCATTCTCTCTCTCTGCGCCCTCTGCGGTTCAAAAAAATCCTCCTCAAAAAACATCGCACATTCCCAGCTATACTAAAATGGGAATTCACCCAAATCCTTGCCACTGCATACTCTCACCCTAAAATCGATTGAAAAATGGCAGACACAAGTATTGTCGAAAGAATCAAAAAGCTGTTAGCCCTCGCCACCTCATCAAATGAAAACGAATCGACTGCTGCGGCCGAAAAAGCTTCCCTTTTACTGGCCCAGTACAATCTCAGCCTCGCCGATTTAGGGCCAAATCACCAAGAAGAAATTGACGAAAACTCGGTTGAAACAACATCAAAATTTGTCACTTGGAAAATGATGCTGCTGTCGGGAATTGCCGACGCTAACGGTTGCAATGCCATGCGAAATACTTATACGGGCAGTATGTTTTTGGTGGGAACTTCTACCAACCTGATTGTTTGCAAACATCTTTACGAATATTTGAGTTCCGCGATTGAAAAAAGAGCGAAGTACCGCAAAGGAAACGGGAGGGGATTGGCGTATCTGAATGCTTTTCGAGTTGGATGCGCGACCAGATTGAGGCAAAGATTGTTGGAACAAAAACAGGAGATGGAAAAGTCAGGGATTCCGGGTTCGGGCGATGCGGCGGCGACTCCAGCGATTGTAGTGCGATCGATGTTTGATAAAAATCAACAGGCGATCGCCGATTATCTAGAGAGGCGAGGGGTTAAAATTAGAACGAGAACAGATTCTCAAGTCAGCAGCGAGGCGGGTTTTTATTCCGGGTATGAAGTGGGCGACAAAATTAGTTTGCACAAGCAAGTGCAGCCGCAAGGGGATATGAAACAACTTAAGGAATGTCTTTGAGTTATCGATAGTAATTGATGGATAATCAAAACAGGGATAAACTTAAAGCAAATTACAAATTAGGTCTGATTATTCCGATTCTTCCGATTCATCTCGGACTCTGAAATAGTAAAAAAGATTAGCAACAGCCAAATCCGAGGCTTTTTCCAAGTTCGAGGATACTAAACTTTTATGACCCGCTATTTTCCCTTGCTCAATAATATAATCTTCGTACTCTTGACGCTGCTGCGGAGCGAGCATTAATTCCAGTTGAGTCCGAAGAGAATAAAAATGAGACTTAGGCCGCAAATTTTCATAAAATAACTGTTCATCCGGTATTGCTAAAACTGTTGTTGCTGATTTTTCATCACCGCTTGATGAAAACTTTGCATTAGTAAAATCTTTACTCTGTAACTGTTTTAGCTCACTTTCGGGCAAAGCTTTAGTCCATTCAACCTGATTAAGCCAAATGTCTAAGGCAGCTAAATCGTGATTGTGAATTCGCGTGATTTCTGGGAATAGAAAATCTAGTTCCTCGTCAGAGTCGCAGCCAGCAATTACTGTTAAGCCATCTTGACGGATTTGTTGTTGAAGCTGAGAGATACGATCGCCCGCAGCACCAAATTCATTTTGCACCTGATACGTGCCGATAATACTTTGCTCGATCGCCCAACTGCATTCTAACCGGCGCAACTGTCCCGCCGCACAAGTTTCTGACAATAACTGCGGATTTCTGTAATCCGCTAAAGCTTCAAACAACATCCCCCGCGCTGCATCAATTTCAGCATTGTGGCGGTTAATATCTTGCAGTTGCAAAGCCGATCGCATTCGTTGAATTGCTTGATTAAATAACCCGTAAGCCCGCACTAAGACTAAACGATGGTTCTCAAATTTTATATCTGCAACGACTTCGGAAATTAATTGCTTAATTTCCGCGCCTTGACCTTTCAAAAGTTGTTCTAAATTGATGAAACCATTTTCTACTTTAACATCCAGCCTCGCAACCGCTTTTTTTAGTTGCAATGTCTGGTGCAAATTGACCGCCGACAAAGCTACCCCAGCCGCAACTCCCACACCAATGACGGCTGTTGTCGCTTGCAGCACACCCAAACTGGCTTGGACGGCTTGAAAGCCCATGTGCGTTTGGTACATCTGCAAGCCACCCATAGCAAGCTGCACGGGAGAGACTAAGGGGGAGAGAGGGCTATTGTTGACTACGGCACCAATGGCATGACCAGCCCACTGTCCCGTCGCTGCATCCCTCGCCATGCCGATCGGCACTCCAGCAGATGTAAACACTTGTGCGTACTTACCAGCCTCGATCGCAGCCTGTACCGCCGGGGGAAATACAAAGTTCATCATCAATTTTTACCGTGTTACCAATCCACAGAATAACTAATATATTATGATAGTTTCAATAAAAAAAATTATCTAAAGGCGCGGCAAATGGACACTTCGCTAATTAGTCCGCAAACGGTTGAGCTTATTTCCCGACTGACAGGGCAAAACCTACGAAAAGAGGATATTACTCCGCCCGTGCTTTTTCTGGCGGGATTGGTGACGGTATTGCTGGGAGTCATTCATGCCGACGGTACGGTAAGTGCTGAGGAAACGCAGCGATTGCGGACAACTTTTACGGAACTTATTCCCGCTAACAACAATTTGCGCCCATTGGTAATGCCGATGGTTAAGAGCGTGCGGGAACAGCAAGTTTACAAGAAATTGACGGCGTTGCTGGCGCTGACAGCGTGTTTTTCTGAGGAGGAAAAACTGCTGGTGATTAGTTTTGGGTATCAAATGTCGGCGGCAGATGGGACAATAGATAAACGCGAAAAAGAGTATTTGACGATCGTCGCCAACAAACTCGGAATTGAGGGGCGATTTTTGACTGTTTTAGAAGCGAGTTTTAGCAGTCAAGCAATAAGCGATACAGCAGCTTTAGCAGAAGTCCACTCGTTACTCGATCCAGCACGATTTCAATCTATCGATTCTTTGTTTGTCCGTGCTGCCAGTCACATTATCGAACATTTGCCAGCAAAACCGAAACAACAAAACGATCGCAAGCATTCAGTATCGTCCTATCAGCAGTTGAAAAAGTTTCATGAGTATAGACAACAACTGGATGCGGTTTGCGGAAAACTCGGCTTAACTCTGCTAGATGGAAGCGATCGTAACGTCCTATCTCCTAATTTAATAGAAGAATTAACAAAGATATCTCGTAAATTACAATCTCAGCGGTTTCGCGTTGCTGTTGTCGGCGAGTTCAGCAAAGGCAAATCAACTTTACTCAATGCTTTGCTGGGCGAAGAAATTCAACCTGTGCGAGATATTCCCTGTAGCGGTACGGTAACGGTTTTGAAACACGGGCCACAGCAGCGGGTGATTTGCAAATACAAAGACGGACGTGAAGAAGAGATTGCACCTGAGCAATATAAAGATAAAGCCTCGATTTCTGAGGAAGCGGCTTTAGGTTCTTTTGGGGATGAAATTGTCAATTCAGAAATCAAAGAAATCATTTTCGAGCATCCGAATCTTGAATTGTGTACCAATGGTGTAGAAATTATTGATACTCCCGGATTGAACGAACAAGCGGAACGCACGTTAGTCACCGAACAGGTTCTCAAAACAACTGATGCGGTGATTTTTTTGACTCACGCTCAAAATGCTTTGACAGAAAAAGAGCGAGAACTCCTGTTGTACTTGAAAAAAGAGTTGAATCCCGGTAAAGATAATGAAGCTGCGAGAAATATTTTTGTTTTAGTTAATTTTGCCGATTTGCTGCGTCGGGAAGAAAGGCGCAAGCAGGTAAGACAAAGGGTAGAAACGATTGTTAAGAAGCACAATTTAATTTCTGATGAAAACCAGATCCATTTTATTTCTGCTCAATCTGCACTCGATGCGATTTTGGACGGGACGGAAAATGATTATGTGAAATCTTTTCAGGATTTTACTAAATCTCTGGAACAGTTTTTGACAGTTGAACGGGGGGCGATCGCACTTAACCAATCCGCCGCCGGCATTAAGCAAATTATTAATACGGGCTGCGAGGAATTGAGTCAATATAGGGAAATGTTAGAAGGAAAATTGACAGTTTCTCCAGGAGATAAACTGAAAATATTTGAACTGATGGCGGAAGCAAGCGGCCGCGATGTGAAAATCAAACTTTTAGCGGATGAACTGAGGGAGAAATCTGTAGAAGAAGTTGTTGAATCTTGGAATGAATGGGTGGAAGGATTGGGAGAACGCCTGATTGCCAAAAGCGATCACTGGACTTCCGAACATAACCATATATGGAGTCAAAATGAGCTGACAAAAGATTATTCCGACCAATTTGTGCGAGATATTACCCAAGAAATAGAAGAGGGGGCTACTCAAAAAGTACAGTCTATTTTACAAGGAAATATAGGATGTTTAAACACCCAAATCAATGAAGACATTGATGCGATTCGGCAGGAGTTTCAAAAGTTCGACAAGCAACTCAGCACTAGCCTTCTTGCTCAATTCAATAAGTTAGCAATAGCACGTAATCTGGGTGGAATTGGTATCGGTGGAAGCGGGATTGCTGAATCAATTGATGATATTGGCGACGGCGGATTCATCGGCGGTTTGGGAATTGGTGCTGTCGCGGCTGCTGTGTTAATAGCTCTTCCACTTGGTATTATTCCAGTAATTTTAGGGACAATAGTTGCGGGGATTGGTGGCGGTTTTGGCTTGAGTTTCTTAGATGGCGATGCAGTTAAAGCTCAAATAAAGCAAAAAGTTTGTGAGTTAGGGTTTAATAAGTTCGATGAATCTTCACAGTCTATTTTGGATAAGATAGACGAAAGAATTATTGCAGTATTTGAAGAAAGAGTTGAGACGAGTAGCGGTGCGATCGCACAAGCAATGTCGCTGTGGGAGAATTTATTAGAACAGCAGGAAAAGCGCGATCGACAAAATCAAGCAGAATGCGAAGCCCAAAAAGTTTGGCTGGCTGACAAACGCCGGGAAATCGAACAAGTACAAAGTCAAATTGAAACAATCTTAAATCAAAGTGCTGGCTAAATCAATGACTAGAGGGTAAGCGCAAAAAAACCATAGTACCTTGTAGATACTATGGTTTTGTCGCATTGCGTGACAGTCAATAGTCCCACCGCCGCGAGTTAAAGTTTTCCCGCTGTCACGCACCCTACGACTGATATCCTGCACAGAGTACGATCGCCCTCAATCAATCAATTCTGCTTCTTCAAAAATCTGTCTAGTCGTCAACTCCAAACCAGGCAGCAACTCATCTACAATCGGTGTATTATCCGTATAAATTTGACTCAAACCATCGGGGAAAAAACTTCTAATTAAAATAGCCTCTGGATCAATCACCCAAACTAGCGGAACGCCCGCCGCCAAATAATCTTTCGCCTTCTCTTCAAATTCCTTCATACTTTGATCCGGCGATATAATCTCAATCACCAGTTCAGGAATTGCAGGACAAGCATCATTTTGCCGCCAACTTTTCGCCAGACGCGCATAAGAAATGTACGTTAAATCGGGAACAGGTACCCAATCTTTATCCTGACGTTTTAACAAAATTGCCCATTCTGGAAGCACTCGCCCGCGTCCTTTACACCATACACGAATCAGGCAACACAAAGCTCCCTGTAAACTGGAATGAAAAAATTTTGGAGACACTTTAGGAACTGCTTCACCATCTACAAACTCATAATATACATCTCCGTCGGGCAAAGCTAGAAATTCTTCTAAAGTGAGTTTGGTTCCGATGCCTACCATGACTCCCAGCCCTCTCGCTAATTAACTCAAATATCAATTATACAAAATTTCCCAACATTCCTAGAAGTGCGATCGCCCCTATTCTCTTCATTCCTCTACCTCTGTGCTCTCTGCGCCCTCTGCGGTTAAATCTTAAAACCCGATTTCCCCGCTCAAAACTATGGGGCCTGCCATCGGACCCGCCCCACCTTCCTCAAAAAATCCCAAACCCTTCATTTCAACCAAGCTCGATGAGACATCAAAGCCGAAAACGGCTGCACTCCTCGCAACTGATTCGACAGCGGCAAATGACCCCTAGGCGCGCTCAAATCCCAAATAAACTCTTGCGGATACCGCGTCCAATTATTTCCCTTCTTCCACCCAATTAGCGGCCACAACTTATCCCAATTCTTGCCCGAACTCAGCCAAATTTCCCGCTGCACCGAAAAGCCAAATTTGCCTTCGGAATGAACTTTCCACAGGGTATTAATTGTTTGCAAATCTGCCACCGGCAAACTTTCAACTTCCGTAAAATACAGCCACTTTCTCTGTACAGCAGTCTCGCTGGCCAACCCACAAAGTTTGGTCAAAGTCAATATATCTGCTTCTTGAAACTCTTGCAAGGCTAGCAACTGTTGCAGCGGAGTGTAATCGATGTTAGCCTCCGATCGCAGCGGCACCACCCCTGTCGGAAAATTCGCTTGCAAAAACTCCGCCACTCTCGGAGAATTAGCAGTGTAAAGAATTTGGTAAGCCTTACCCATTACCGGAGTCGGTGCCTCTGACTGGCGTTCTAATAAAAATTCCATCAATACATCCCAACCGGAATCTGCTATTTGTTGTTGCAGCAGTTGCAGTTGAGTTTTTTCCGAACCCGACCTCAACTGAGAGCGGAGTTCGGCTGTATCGGCCGCCGAGTTTAATGGAGAAGTAGAAATCGAGTCAGTCATGAGAAACTATCAGCTATCAGCTATCAGCTATCAGCTATTAGCTGAAGCCCTGGTTTTCCCTCATTGTACAATGGTACTGACTCCGATTCACTTCTCTGTACTCGGATGCCTGCGCGCAACGCCGCCTGGTTTAGCCGATCGCCCCCACCCTCTTCGCCAATGGCAGCAATAGCAAATAAGTCTACCATTTGAATTTTACGATCGATGCCATGTCAAAGAGTTTTTCTTGAACCTAGTCGTCCACGATCGAAACCCATGCAGAGAACGAAGGCGGAAAAAAGTTTATGTCGTATCCCGAGTCTTCCCACTCTTTGACCCAAAGCGGCACGGCACCGGGGCGAGGAGTTGCAGCAAAGCTGCGTTCTTTGACTTCGATAGTGTGAAATAGCTGTTTCAAGGTATCTCCCCGATCCAAAGCTTCGCTGAGGATGTCATCCAACTCAGGATCGACCCGTTTGACGCGGTTTTTGTCTTCCTCAAGCCACAGAAGTTTTAAAGACTTCAGATCCCTCGGACTGAGGATGCTCTTGTAGTAAACGCGCTTGAGAGTCGCTACGGGCTCTAAAGAGCGTTCGATCCGGCGAATTTGCTGAACTCGCAGGTAGTGCCATTCCGCTAAACGCTTGCGTTCCGAAGGCGGGATAACTCCCTTCCCCGCTGCGTGTTTGTAGTCGTAGTTCACCAAACTGCAAGCCATATTCGCCAGCAGGTGAATCAACTGTTTTTCTTTCGGTGTTGCCTGACGCCGTTCCTGGGTTCTTGTCAATACCCGCTGTCTGCGAGTAGTTTCGAGAATATTTTCCATTGGGTTTTTACGAGATGAAATACGATTGTGCCCGATCCAAATCCCGAACATCAGAAGGTAAGGAAGTTGAGAGGCGGGGAAACTCCACCGACAGACTCGCCTTACCTGTTTATTTTCCCATTTACCGTTCTTTGAAACTGACTCCAACCCCCGGGATTAGGTAGAGTGACTTTAGGATCGAGTTGTAACCGCCTCGCTGCAAGGCGGTTACGACAACAAACACAACCACTGACAGCGCCAATTATTTCCTACCTTTACCCGTTTTTACCTCTTCTTGCTCCCCATCTTCATTCGTTCCAGTGTAGTTAAAGTCGGGACGACTCTCCCAAGCCGTCAAACTCCTGGCTGATGAAGGTTGTGGGACGATCGCAGAAGCGCTGGCACTACCTGCATAGAAAAAGCCGATGCCAGCCGAGGCAATTACCCCTAATACTAAGATGCTGTTTTTCATGTTCGATGACCCTGATTTGCGTAGATTGACTCTTTTTGGCAAACCCGATCTGTCAGAAGTGGGTTGATGCAATAGCCCACTTGTCTTCTGAGAAATCTGCCTGCCATAATCTATTTAGACAGGCACACCCGCTTGCGATCGGAAACGCCGGAAGTGACGTTTTACTAACGTCCACGATCATCCACCAACCCGAATTTTTTGGGTAGTGGAGCGAAAGTCATCAGGGCGTCGATCCATCAGGGAGTTAAGCCATCAGGGTGCTAATCCATCGGGTAGTTAAGCCATCAGGGCGCATCTTCTACAATTAGCCACAGACTTAACTTTTATAATAGTTGAGCCAGTGGTTAGCCGGGTACTGACAATCCCTTTAAGAATTAAATTTTTTGTGGATTTATCCCGAAAAATTTGTCCTTAAGAATCCCCGCGCTTGCGGAAGTCCGGGGAGTGTCAGCAGCATGGAATTCCATGCAATCTAAGTCAACTAAAAAAACGCAGATTAACGATATCTCCCACTCAAGCAGTCCTCAGCCAAACGCTGGGGTTTTTTATTGACAGCCATTGCTGAGCCTTTTCCTCCGGCAGAAGGCAGCCGGATCTCCAGGCAGGAGTTTGACGACACTGCGGTTATGAGTTTCCCTGGCAACATCATACCATCGGGTGAATTTTAAAGTAAAATTGTAAAAAATTGTGAATTAAATGGCATTTTGGCGTTGGTAATCAGAGCGAGTGAAAATTAACATACTTATCTAAACGAATGTGAATAACAAGGGGTGTGGGGTACGCTCGCTCGCTCGCAGGATATGGCGGGAAAGGTTGCAAAGATACGGTAAAGATTGAGAAAGAGAAAAGTGAATTAGTGGACAATAAAGAAAGACGAACAAAAATTTTCAACCATAGTAAGCTGGCAATAATTGCAATTTATAACCTTTCGATCGCATAGCAGAGGGGCGAAGCATCTTGATGAATTCCCAGATGACAGCAGAAGTCAACTCAAGCTACCAATATCAAGTCGGAGGATATTTGCCTGCCGGTGCCCCCACCTATGTCAGGCGACCGGCCGACAGCGAACTCTACGAAGGACTCAAAGCCGGACAATTCTGCTACGTGTTGAGTTCGCCGCAAATGGGAAAGTCCAGCCTGCTAGTGCAAACTGCCAAAAAGTTGCAAGCAGAAGGTACAGTTTTTGCCGCCATCAACTTGAGAAGCATCAGCAGCCCAGATATCTCCCCTCACAAGTGGTACGCGGCAATCATGTACCGCATGGCAAGCAGTTTGCACCTCACAAACAGGTTTGATGCCATCAAGTGGTGGAACGATCGCGAACTGCTGTCGCCAGTGCAGCGATTAGAGATATTTATCGAAAAAGTTCTGGTCAAGTCAATTCGGCAAAACCTGGTAATTTTCATAGATGACATTGACAGCACCAGCAGTCTAAATTTCAGTACCAGCGATTTTTTTGCGTTGATCCGGGCTTGTTACTCCAAGCGAGCAGAGCAACCAGAATACGATCGCCTGACTTTTGCTGTTCTGGGACTAGCAGCCCCCTCAGAATCGATCCGAGATCGAAGCTGCAACCCTTTTAATATTGGACGGGCGATTAATCTAAGTCGATTTCAACTAGAGGAAAGTTGGCCGCTAGCAAAAGGATTGGCACTCAAAGCTTTTCGCCCCCAAAAAGTGCTCCAAGAAATATTAGCTTGGACGGGCGGGCAACCGTTTCTGACTCAAAAAGTTTGCCATTTGGTACTTGAATACGGGCCTTTTATTGGCAGAAATTCAGAATCCCAACAGGTTGAAAAACTGCTGAAACACAGAATTATTAAAAATTGGGAAAAACGAGACGAACCCCAACATTTGACAGCAATTCGCGATCGCATTTTCCACAGCCGCTGCGACCTCACCCGGCTCTTAACGCTTTACCAGCAAATTTTGCAACCGCCAGACCAGAAAAAAACGGAAGCGCCGGGATTAGCTGCCAATTACTCTCCCGAACAAATCGAATTGCAACAGTCAGGACTGGTTGTTAAATCTCAGGGTAAATTAATAGTTGGCAATTTAATTTATCAGTCAGTTTTTAATCAGTTCTGGGTGGAAAAAGAGCTGGGAAAATTGGCTCCGTACAGCTCCGCGCTAGCAGCATGGCTGGCTTCCGACCGCGAAGATGAATCGCTGTTATTGACTGGGGAAAGTTTGCAGTCAGCTTTGGATTGGGCGGCGGACAAAAAATTAAGCCAAGAACACTATTGGTTCTTGAATCCCGATCGAACTTTTGGGGAAAAACCGACAGTCGTTGTCGCACAAGTTGCAGACAGCAGCGCAGACACAGATGCAGACAGCCGCATTCTCACCCCGCCCTCAGATAGTGTTCCAACAGGCAGCAACGAACAGAGATTGTACGATCACATCGTCTCCTGCGTGGAAACAGAATCGCCCGCACAGGTGATCGAACGGTTCCGAAAGCTATTTATCGACGGTATGGGCTATCCCGATCGAGAGATTGAAGCAACTTTGTACAGTATAGTGTCCGTCAAGCGATCGGATCAGCACTTTAAATATATCCTCCACCGCTGCTGCTACATCCCGATCAACCGCTGGCAATTGCATTCACAAAACCAATTCGCGATCGCCAAGTTGGTAGCTTTATTTAAGCAGACTTCTCCCCGATTCGGGATGGAATTTTACATAGTCAAGCGCTTGCAAGAACAAATAGCCTTTTTTACTAAAAGTGAAGAATTCCAGACCATAGAACGCTTAGTAAAAGCCTTAGAAATAGAGGCGGAACCGCAGAAACAAGATACTGATTCTCCTTTAGGCGAATTGATCTGTCGGTATCCTTATTTGTACGGCTATTCTCTACTTAGCAAGGACAGCATTGAGGAAGACCAACAAACCATCAAAAAACTGGCATTTCAAAGGCAGCGACAATTTGAAACATATTTGTCTCAATATTTGAATTATATGGTTGAGCCGAGAAATACAGAAATAGGAATTGTGCAGCGGGCGGCTAATCCCACACTTTTGAACGATGCAGAACTGCACTTAGCGGTCAGGGAATTTGCCGGAAAACTAACGGGCGATCGCAGCTACAAAGAAGCGGCTCAATTTTTCCTGAGAGATGCCCGACAAACTCCATCTTACAGTTCATTTAAATTGGATTTATATGAATATTTAATATCCTCGGTAGAACCAGAATACGGAGGGCGTCAATTTAACGACCGTTTGTACAAACAAATCAAAAATACATTGCGAGAAAATGACTCGGTGAAATTCAACAATCCATTGTTAGTTCGGACTTGCCACCAGTTGTTCAACTTCTTAGTAGTGGAAAATTCCCAACATCCCAGCCACTACGTTTTTTACGACTTGGTGTACAACCTCGGCCCCAGTCGGACAATGGGTTTGCTGCTCAAACTCGTACTGCTTTCGAGCAAAGTGAAACCAGAGTTGGAAAAGCGATTTTCTATTTTGTTCAATCACTATGAAGGTAAAGCTTCTAACGAAATTATGTGGTTTGTCAAATCATTGGAAAATTTCAATGTGGCTTTGGTTGTGAATTTTGGTAAGACGGATTTGTCTTTGGTTAAACATCATCTTATTTTGACTTAAAAAAATAAACTCCCTGGTGCAGGGTTATATAATAGTATTAATTTCAAAAAATCAATGTAAAACACATGAAAGCCTTTGAAGTCACAGGAAGGATCGACGAAAAAGGTCAATTATTGCTCGATCGACCTTTAACACTAGACACTCCGGGCCCCGTGCGAATTATCGTCCTCTTTCAGGAACCTACAGATGAAGGTGAAGAAGATCCCGACGATACTTTAGTTGAAGAAGTAAAAGCCAGTCTCAAAAGGGCATTCCAGGAAGCTAAAACCCGACAGCGAATACCTCTTTCTCAAATGTGGGAGGGCATCGATCAATTTTAGATTTTATATCGTTTCCGGTTGCATCGGAATTAATATTAACCACAGTCAGGACACCGCACCGTGCCGTGTCCCTACAATTAATAGGCGTGATAGTTACATCTGTCGATCGGGCGATGGCGCCCAAGCCCCGCAAGCTACGATTATTTTGGGGTAGGGAAACGGCACGGTGCCGTGTCCTCCGTTGCTATTATCAGGAGTGCAACCGGAATTGATATTAGACGATCGCATGATTTATCAAGTCGAATCGCCGTCGATCGTACTTTTGTTAACCATTTACTCAAAATCAGATCGAACAGATATCAGCCTCAACGAAATCCGCAGCATCATCGCCGAGTTTGATGAAAGCCAATAGCGGTGTATTATTATTAATTTTATGATTAGCTATCTCAAAGGCACAGTCGCCGATATCGCCAAAGGCAGCAACCGCGTCATATTGACTCTCGAAGTCAATCAAATCGGCTATGAAATCCAAATTTTGCCCCGCGTGACCGGTCAATTGCCAGCATCCGGCGAAGTCGCCCAAATTTTTACCCACCAGCAAGTTAAGGAAGACCAAATCGTATTGTACGGTTTTGGCAGTGCGGCAGAACGCGATTTGTTTCGGCAGTTGACGAGTGTTAGCGGTGTCGGTGCTCAACTGGCGATCGCACTTCTGGATACTTTAGGATTGCAAGATTTAGTCCAGGCGATCGTCGGCGGTAACACCCGCATCCTCGCCAAAACCCCGGGCGTAGGTACCAAAACCGCAGAACGTCTCGCCCTCGAACTCAAAAGCAAACTCTCAGAATGGCGCCAGCAAGCAGGTTTGACAACTTCAGTCGCCGCCGGAGTCCCCGCAGCTATTCAAGAAGAAGTCGAGATGATCCTGCTGGCGATGGGATACACTGCGGCGGAAGTCTTGCAAGCGCTGCAAACCCTCAGTCAAGACAGCACTTTGTCCGCCAAAGCGAATGCCGATGATTGGATACGTGAGGCGATCGCCTATTTAAGCCGATAGCAACTCTGGACACGGCAATGCCGTTTCCAGAGTTGACACAAGCTTCTGTTGATGTATACGAGACTTTGAGTCGATCGCAAGTCGCAATTCACTTTTCCCCGCAAGGGGATTGAAACTCTTTTTAAATTATTGAATTTTAAAAACGGACTAGCAATGTCGCAATTCACTTTTCCCCGCAAGGGGATTGAAACATGAAAATACAAGTAGTCTCTGACTTACATCTAGAGTCGCAATTCATTTTTCCCCGCAAGGGGATTGAAACTCTTTCATTGAAGTGAAGGAAGGGGGCGCGGCTGATTATTGCGCGGCGCGCTTAAAGCTCACTACAAAACTTCTCCCTCCGCTCTTGTCTTTGCCTCTTGGCAGCACGCAGTGTTGCCAACTCCAGCGGCTTGGACCAGAGATTAAATAGGCGTCTCCTGCATTTTGTTCGAGTTCAAAGACGGGGCTATTGGCATCTTTGCGAAAGCCAATGACACGGTTGTTGGAGAGGCTGATGGCGAGGATTCTCTCTCCGTGTCGGTGGTTGTCGATGTGCCATTTGAACTGGGCCGAGAGGCTGCCGAACCAATCCGTGACGCGGTATTGATTGGGCATCTCATCGAAGAACCCACGGTCTTGTAGGGTCTTCCCCCAAGCGAGCATCCAGGGGCTTGGTGGCGGGGTCTCTTTGCCGGGGGCTCCGCGACGGATGGGCGCGTCGGCCTCTGGGGGTGTGGTTGGCTCGGGGGTGTTGTGTCCGAAGTCTCCGTAGTAGCGAAAGAGTACATCGCCTGGGTTCTTGGTGTACTCGTCATTTGCGACAATGAGGTCTACCTCTTTTTGAGACAGTAACTTGGGGAAGGTCTTTAGACCGGGTGGCTTTGCCATTTTGTTCCGGGGTTTTTCTTATTGTGGCTTTGCTGTATCGAGCGCGCAAGCGGCCACCCACCACAGCGGCCAGAATTTTATTACGTTTGGTGCGTGCAATAAAAAGCATTTATGCAGGGCACTGGGCCTTTATCCACCAACCATTATAGAAATAGCTTTCGAGATTATTAGAGGGGTCATCGCAACTCTCGGGGTTGTTTGCGGGGGCCAGACAGAGAGAGTGCGCGCCGTTGCTGGCGCTAAAGGATGTGATACTGTTGGCGCTCGCTGGTTTCAATGTCGCAATTCACTTTTCCCCGCAAGGGGATTAAAACTTGCCATGCGAACTCTTGCAGCAAAAATTTCATCTCGCACCCTGCACCCTTGTTCATTGGCTGTGGTACAATTGCAGATTGTGACATCGTACAAAAAAACATAAAATCAATTCATGCCACTTACACAACAGCGCAAACTAGAAATCATGGGCGATTACCAAACCCATGAAACCGATACCGGTTCAGCAGATGTCCAAGTCGCGATGCTGACCGATCGCATCACCAAACTTAGCGCCCACCTGAAAATCAACCAAAAAGACTTTGCCTCCCGGCGCGGTTTGATGATGATGATCAGCCGCCGCAAGCGCTTGCTGGCCTACATCCAAAAGCAAAATGCCGATCGCTACAAAGCATTGATTGCCCGTCTAGGCATTCGCGGCTAAACACCAAAGCCAAAATTTGCGACAATATTCTTTAATCTTGGACAAACACCAAGACTTATTGAAAAATGTTCGAGATTTCAGGTCAGAGATAAAATATGTCCTCCGAACCACCCCGCCAGCGCTTGCCCTTTGAACCGGCAACAAATCGTAAAAAAACGCCTAAAAAGCCCCCAGAACCCCAAGCAAACAACGCAGCCTTAGAGTCTGATTCTGCCGACAAGCAGCCCAAAGCTAACAAAACCGCAAAACAGGCGCAATCCATCCCAGAAGCAGTTAGCAAACGCATGATATCCCGCATAGCGGTATTCTGCGGCATACCGACCCTCCTGGGAATTTCGACATTTTTTGTCAGCTATTTGGTAGTCAGCAACGACTTGTTTGACCTGCCCAATACAGCAGTATTGCTGGTAAGCATGGGCTGTTTTGGTCTAGGGGTTCTGGGATTGAGTTACGGAGTCCTCTCGGCTTCCTGGGATGAAGAAGTTTCAGGAAGCACTCTGGGGTGGGAAGAATTTAATACCAATTTTGGCAGGATGCGAGAAGCGTGGCGCGCCGCCAAGCCAAAAAATTAGTCATGAGTCATTAGCTGAAAACTAAGCTGTTAACCATTAGCGAGTTTGTCCTTGGGGAGGGAACAAGAACCAGCCCCACCACAATGCTAATAATACTGATATAAATAGATTCTCGATCGCCATTGCATCTATTTTTCTCAGTGCATCAGAGTCATCATCCGTTTCTAGCCCAACTAAAAAGGCAAAAAAAATATGATTATTGTAATGAAAGCCGGCACTCCAGAAGCCGAGATCGATCGCCTAGACGAAGAACTCCGCACTAGCTGGGGTTTGACACCAGAAAAAATCGTCGGCCGTTACAAAGTTGTTATGGGTTTGGTAGGCGAAACCGCCGAACTCGAACCTCTGCAACTGCGCGAAATGAGCACCTGGATTGAGGAAGTGCTGCGCGTGGAAAAACCCTACAAGCGCGCTTCTCTGGAGTACCGCCAAGGAGAACCCAGCGCAGTAAAAGTTTCTACTCCTTTAGGAACTGTGACGATCGGCTTGCATCACCCGATCGCGATCGTAGCAGGCCCTTGCTCCGTCGAAAACGAAGAAATGATTGTCGAAACGGCAATGCGCGTCAAAGCTGCTGGAGCTCATTTTCTGCGCGGTGGCGCGTACAAACCGAGAACTTCACCCTACGCTTTCCAAGGCCACGGCGAGAGTGCTTTGGGATTGCTAGCTGCGGCCCGGGAAGCCAGCGGTTTGGGAATTATTACCGAAGTTATGGATGCGGCGGACTTAAGTGCGATCGTAGAAGTAGCCGACGTGATCCAAGTCGGGGCGAGAAATATGCAGAATTTCTCACTGTTGAAGAAAGTCGGAGCTCAAGACAAACCCGTTTTGCTGAAGCGCGGCATTTCCGCCACCATCGAAGAATGGTTGATGGCTGCCGAGTATATCATGGCTTCTGGCAATCCGAACGTGATTTTGTGCGAGCGCGGAATTCGCGGGTATGACAGGCAGTATACGCGCAATACGCTTGATTTGTCGGCAGTACCAGTATTGCGGACTCTGACTCACTTACCGATTATGGTTGACCCGAGTCACGGCACCGGTTGGGCGCAGTTTGTACCGTCAATGGCGTTTGCTTCGATCGCATCCGGTACTGATTCGCTGATGATTGAAGTGCACCCGAATCCCAAAAAAGCTTTGTCTGACGGGCCGCAATCTTTAACACCGGATCAGTTTGACCAGTTGATGGAAGAATTGGCAGTAATTGGTAAAGTCATGAAACGCTGGCCGCAACCAGTGCCAGTTTTGGCATAAAAACAGGCGAAAGGCCTAACCTAAAATGCGATCGCGGTTAAATCCCCGATTTCTTAAAGAAGTCGGGGATATTTTTATTCTGTTTTTGGAATAGAGTGTGAGGGGCGATCGTACTTCTAGGAATGTTGGGAAATTTTGTATAATTGATATTTTAATTAATTAGCGAGAGGGCTGGGAGTCATATTAGGCATGGGAACCAAACTCACTTTAGCAGAATTTCTAGCTTTGCCCGACCCAGATATATATTGTGAGTTTGTAGATGGTCAAGCAGTTCCTAAAGTGTCTCCAAAATTTTTTCATTCCAGTTTACAGGGAGCTTTAAACTTTCTATTGCGTCTATGGAGTCGGGGAAAAGGTAGAGTCTTTCCAGAATTAGCGGTTCTATTAAAGCGTCAGGATCGAAACTGGGTTCCTGTACCAGATTTACTGTATATTTCTTATGAACGTTTACCGCGGAGTTATCGGGGGAATCAAGCTTGTCCCGCAATTCCTGAACTGGCGATCGAGATTATCTCTCCCGATCAAAGTATGAAGGAATTTGAAGAGAAGGCGAAAGATTATTTGGCGGCGGGCGTTCCGCGAGTTTGGGTAATCGATCCAGAAGCTATTTTAATAAGAAGCTTTTTACCAGATGGTTCGAGTCAAGTTTATACGGATAATACACTAATTTTAGATGAGTTGCTGCCTGGTTTGGAGTTGACGACTAGACAGATTTTTGAAGAAGCGGAATTGATTGATTGAGGGGATCTTACTCTGTGCAAGATATTAGTCGTAGGGTGGGTGACAGCGGGAAAACTTTAACTCGCGGCGGTGGGACTATTGACTGTCACGCAATGCAAAAAAACCATAGTATTTACAAGGTACTATGGTTTTTTTGCGCTTACCCGTTATATCATGTCCGGTAGTACAACCATAGTAAAATAGCTAAGGAATGAGAATTAAATAACTTACAATTTATTGTTCTTGTGGGATGGGCGTCCCGCCCATCCCACAAATATGTGTAAATTATTTAATTCGCGATCCTAAGTAAGCTGCTACGCAGCTAAACCGGATAAAATAGCATTGCCTTTATTTTTGATTTTTCGCTCCCATTTAATAACCAT
>NZ_JAUBTB010000103.1:0-23154 GCF_036704965.1 Microcoleus sp. F10-B2
GTCGCTCATGTTTCTGTGTCAAAAAAGCTTTATGATGTGATATTACCACGAACTGTTACTATTTTGGAGATGTCTAAAGTTTAATCAGGAAGAATAAAGTCGTCACTACGAACTAATTTTCTTTGTGCGATTTCGATGGCGAAGCCCGCTGACAGAGAGTCAGATAAGAGAGAAAATGTTTAAATGAAAGTGAAATTTGCTACATTAATAGTGCCTGCAGAAACACTATTTAAAACCGCTAGAGTTTCCCCAGTCGGCACAAACTGAATCAATGTTGCACCGTTATTTTCAGTAATAGTTAATTGCTCGAATGTCAAGCCATTAGCTAGCATCAGCAAATCTTTTCCAGCTTCAAAATCGGCAATAATATCGATACCAGAATTGGCAGACAGTAAAAAGCGATCGCTCCCCGCACCTCCAATTAAACAATCATCACCCAAACCGCCAATCAAAGTATCATTATCTTTGCCACCAATCAAAGTATCATTTCCCTCGCACCCGTCTAGCAAATCATTGCCAGCACCTCCAGTCAGACAATCATTGCCAGCACCTCCGCAGAGGGTATCATCGCCCAAATTGCCGTAGATAGAATCCTCGCCTTCGCTGCCGAAGATTATATCATTTCCTCTGCCTCCAAATGCGAGATCGCTGCCTTTGCCACCGTCGATAAAATCAGCACCTTCACCGCCAAAAATTAAGTCGTCGTCTTCTTTACCATTTATTGAATCATTTCCGCGATTTCCGAAGATGATATCTTCGCCTTCACCGCCAACAATGATGTCATTTCCCTTGCCACCCAAAAGGAGATCATCTCCCTTTTCGCCCTCAAGAAAATCATTGCCTCGGTTGCCGTAAAGGATGTCATTTCCTTCACCGCCGTAGAGGTTATCATCGCCTAAATCCGCATCGAAAATATTCGGATTTTGACTGCCGTAAAAAACATCATTTTCCGGTGTACCCAACTGAATTGGACTGCTACTATTGCCGTTGATAATGTTGTCAGCTTGGTTTGGGCGATCGACTTTTGGATACTCAATAGTATTGCAAATGCAATCAGTATCACTTCCTGGTGTAACAACGGGTAATGATGGTGTTGGAGTCGGAGTCGGAGTTGGCGTCGAAGTTTCCGCAGGCGTCGGAGTTGGAGTCGGAGTCGGAGTCGGAGTCGGAGTTTCCGCAGGCGTTGGTGTTGGAGTTGGCGTTGGAGTTTCCGCAGCAGTCGGAGTTGGCGCAGGCGTCGGAGTTTCCGCAGGCGTCGGTGGTGTTGGTGTCGGAGTTTCCGCAGGAGTCAGAGTTGGCGTTGGTGGAGTTGGCGTCGGAGTTTCCGATGGTGTGGGCGTCGGAGTTTCCGCAGGCGTTGGTGTTGGAGTTGGTGGAGTTGGCGTCGGAGTTTCCGCAGGAGTCGGAGTTGGCGTCGGTGGAGTTGGCGTCGGAGTTTCCGATGGTGTCGGCGTCGGAGTCGGCGTCGGTGGAGTTGGCGTCGGAGTTTCCGCAGGCGTCGGCGTCGGAGTCGGTGGAGTTGGCGTCGGAGTTTCCGCAGGAGTCGGAGTTGGCGTCGGTGGAGTTGGCGTCGGAGTTTCCGCAGGCGTCGGCGTCGGAGTCGGCGTCGGTGGAGTTGGCGTCGGAGTTTCCGCAGGCGTCGGCGTCGGAGTCGGCGTTGGAGTCGGAGTTTCCGCAGGAGTCGGCGTCGGAGTCGGCGTCGGTGGAGTTGGCGTCGGAGTTTCCGCAGGCGTCGGCGTCGGAGTCGGCGTCGGCGTCGGCGTTGGTGGAGTTGGTGTCGGAGTCGGCGTTGGTGTCGGCGGAGTTGGCGTCGGAGGTACTGGGTTGACGGTAATATCCACACGATCGACATCTGTTTGAGCACCGCCTAATTCTGCCGATCCGCGATCGTTTGTCGCCAAAATCAACGTATCCGTTCCGCTAAAATTCGGATTCGGCGTATAAGTTAAACCCTCTAAAGCAGCATTAATATCAGCCTGTTTTCCCGTATAAATTAGGCTGTTGCTGCCATTCCCCGATCCGGTAACTCCCGTCAGCGACTTGAGTGTAAGAGTGCCGCTGGTAACGCTGAGATTAACTTCCACCGACTCGCTATCTGCATCCGATACAGAGATACTATTGCCGTTGCTAGCAGAGAAGATGCGAGGAGTATTTTGAGTCGTCGTTTCTTTGCCGATATCAGTCGCAATGTCTACACTCCAACTAGCAATATTTCCTGGAGTAGTCGCATTGGAAGCTTTACCATTATATTGGTTGGCATCAACCGCATACAATTTCCAAGTGCCGTTGGGGTTAGTTTTATTAAAAACAGAAAGAGTCGAACCGTAAGGCCCTTCTGGTGCCCCTGTCGGCGTACCGGGTGGTAAAGCTAAGGGATAAATATCGCGAAAACCATTTGCTGAATAGTTACTCGGTTTGTAGTTGCCTGAAGCGATAGTTGGTACTGTAGAATTAGAAAAATTATAAAGAAAAGAGGCTGCATTATCATCCAACTTCAGTGTGACGTTGTTGAGTGGTTCAGATGGAACGTGAGACATTAACACCACATTTTGTCCCTCGGGTCCAACTAGCAAGAGGTTGATGTTCTGTGAGCCACCATTGACAGAGTTAGAAGTTTTAACATTGTTGAGAGTGATGGTAACGCTGTCTACTTTTCCTGTTACACCTGAAACGTCAATAGCAGACGGATAGGGTGTCGCTAAAACGTTATATACAAGGTCTCCGCTGTTGATGGTAATGTTATTGGGGTTAGTTGTAGTGGTGGTGGTTCTTCCCGGTATTGAATTAATAGGAGATTGATTGCGGCGGGAAAATTCCGAGGTATCGCCTGTAGTTTTGTTAGTAGCAGTAGCCGCGAGGACCGATTTGCCTGGTACTGGAGTGTAGGCGAAGTTGATATTAGCATTGCCAGCACTATCTGTAGTAACGTCTTGGAAACCCAGAAAAGTTTCACCTTGACCTACCCCTGCGGGGTCATAACTGCTATTAGCAAAGAATTCCACGCGGAAATTGGCATTAGGAGTGCTGTTGAGAATGCCGCTGACTGTGTTGCCGCTAACTGAGGTCAGAACCGGGTAATTTTGCAGGTTGTTGCTGCCTGTATCCGCATCCCCTAAATCGTTGGGAGTGATGCCAGTATTGCCGATTAAGTCAATGCCTAATCGTTTGTTATTAAAAATTCTATTACCTTGGATCGTGTGACTGTTGGTATTACCAGCAATCTCAATACCACTACGTTGATTATTAGCAATGATATTGCCTTCCCCGGCTGCAATGCCACCGATGATAGTATTATTCGTATTTTGGCGAAGGATAAAAATACCATCGCCACCATTGCCTAAGTTTATTGTACTCGTTGAATCTGTACCGATGTAGTTGCCAGTAATTTTTGTATTGCTGGCTGGCCCTGGAATAAAGATGCCCCCTATTCCTAAATCACCGTTACCAGAAATGACGTTACGCGAGATAATATTACCTGTTATGGGGGTGACATTAGGAGGATTGTTTTGAGTGTCACTTTGGATTCTGATCCCAGCCAAAGTGTTGCCTACAGCAGTCGTACCGCTAATATCAGTGCCAATGTAGTTATCTTGGATGGTATTATTGTTAGTCTGTACCAAAATGCCGTGACCTAAACCGGAATTTCCGCCCTTTCCAAATCCGTTAATAACCAATCCTTGAATGGTACTGCCACTGGAATCTTCGGCGCCACCAAAAGGACTCTTGCCTAAATCTAAACCATTAATATAAAGAAAATTGGCAGATGAGGCTGGTTGTTGTACTAAACTACCCTTGAGTTCGATAAGGGGTTTGCCAGCATATCCGGGTTGAGATTTGCCGTCGATAATAACTGGACTGGTGATGACAGGTAAGGCTTGATTGCCAAGGGTAATGGTATAAGGCCCAGCGCCGGGAATGTTAAAGTTAATTGTGTCTAATCCGGGATTGAAATTTGCTCGATCGATCGCATCTCGCAGAGATCCCAAACCGCTATCGAAAGTATTGGTAACGCTATAGGTAGCCAAAACAGACGCATAATTTTGCATCGCGTCTGACTCGAAGGCTAGGGGCGATTTGATGTTGCCAATTTGTGTTTCGAGTTCCCAATTGCCTCCTAATTTTGCACTCCCGGTGAGATGCTTGGATGCGGCGATATTTGCACCGGTGAGGGATGCAATGCGGTGGAGGAAATGGACACCATCTACGGCTGGTTCATCGAGTCCGCCGTTCGTTTCAACCCCCGTCTCATAGCAAACGTCCTCTTGAGAGGACGGTTTAATGAAATTGTTTTTAGTCGGTTTTAACCGACTTTCGCTTTGAGACAGGGAATTTATTCCCTGGCGGACTTTGGGCCAAGCGCGGGATGCTGCTGCTACATGGCAACCGTAAATCAGGATGTCTGCATCAATTGTTAAAGCGCGCCGCCATTGCTGCAATTGCTGGCTATAAGCTTCTAGGTTATCGACAGACAGTCTGCTTTTACCGAGTTGCAAGCTTCCCGGTTCGCCGTGGGAAACTAGATGAATGCTGTCAATATTAGTGCGATTAGCTAGCACTTCGCTAATTTGTTCGACTCCATCTCTGTGGGAGTCGATAATTATTGCTTCTACTCCCGATTTCACTCCATCTAGGAGATTTTGATACTCTGCTACTGCCGCATCGATAAATACTATTGTACTGGGGTTACTGGGCCGATCGCTCTTTTCCCCAAAACTCCCCTTGCCCGCGTTCATTTGATTCGGAAGTTCGATCGATCCTGCTGATAAAACTGGTATCATGGCTGTGCCCCCTATGGCCGAAAATTAACAATTTTTCATAAACCCAGGACTACCACAGCCGAACTCAAAAAAAACAGTTTATTTGACGGTAGAAATACCTAAAAGTCTGGATTTTATGAGAGCAAGTCGGTTTGTTTGCAAGTCTTAAATTTATTGATTCAGACTATATTGTTTGTGGCTTGGTTGCTTAGCCGACCAAACAGATAGGCTGACAATTTTTTTATTAGATAAACTATACCCAACATACTTACGTAAGCAAAAAATCTTAATAAAAATACATAGTTTCGATTCCTGCTAATCGGGGCAAGTCCGCTGGGATTATATATTTTCCCACTCACTTACTGCGCCGATCGCGCTGGCGATCGAGCTTTGCCAAAACAGCACCCGAAACATCCGCCAAAATGCTAATTATCCGATACAAAGCCACCGCACTCAAAATTATACCTGTAGAAAAGCGATCGGACAGCAGGGCGATCGCCGTTGCTTCAAATACTCCCATTCCCCCCGGTGCTCCGGGTAGGACTAAACCGACAACAAACGCCAAACAAAAAGCACCTAACAAGTTGGGAATATTGCTAAAGTTCACCGGAGTTAAAGCGGTTACAGTTAGCAAAAAACCGCAGCCCCGCAATCCGATAAAACACATTTGTCCGATTAACGGCACTAAAGGATAGCGTTTTATTGGCAAATTAATGTGGCGGCGGGACTTGACGTTCGATGTTTTTTTAGCTAGATTGGAAGTAGACTCTGCACGAAAATTCAGTGCCTCGCCCGCCGCCTCCCCAGCCTTTGAATTTTCTCCATTGTTCTTTGATAACTTCAACCGCTCTACGAATAGGACGATCGGATTTAAAATTCGGGGATGAATCGCCGTTAAAATAGCAGCACAACCGACAAGCCGCAACAACCAATTCAATTTGTCAAAACAAATCAACCCAATCAGCACGCCAGCAGCAGCCATCAGCAGCGGTTCCAGCAACACGCTGAGAGTAGCAGCTTTCGGAAAAATACCGGCATTTTTGGCGTCCAATATTCGACCCCAAAAATGCCAAATATTCCCCGGTAAATACTTGGCAATATTAGTTTTGAGAAAAACTTGAATCGCCCACGCGGCAGTTACAGGTTGGCGGAATTCCCGCAAAATCAACATCCACACCCAGCCGACAAAAATTAGAGAAAGTAAAGTGACGCCGAGGGCGATCGCCAGCAACGGAAAAGTTTCGGCTCGAATTTGGATATTCGCGACTTCTCGCCAGTGAGTTAAAAAAGCTTTGGCAATAAATAAAAACGTCCCGCCCAAAATCACATAGCGCAAATAAGGCTTTAAATGCGACTTCGCGAGATTTAAAAAATTCTGAATTCGATGCAAGTGTTGTTTTCCCATTTTCCGATCCCGATTTTGAATTTGGGATTAAGTTATACTGTTTTAGATTTTATATTTGAGATGGGCAAAGGCGGAATTGTGGTTTATTTACACGGCATGATAGGACGGAATAAATCTGTTTAACCTGAGATGTTGCACCATTGTCAAGAACGGGCAAGATGCCCGTTCCACAATAACTCAACATTTTTGTGGAACAGGCCGAAAAGCCTGTTCCTAAACAAGTAATTGAGAATGGTGGAACATCTCAGTTTAACCTAACCTGTGCAGGCATCTACAGACTGTGCGCAATGCCCGTCTTACAGACTATTTAGGGAGTTTTTAACCACAAACTTAAATTTAAAATCTAAAATTTAGATCGATATACCTCGCTAGGAGTACATTTCTATGCCCGGCCCGAGCCCAGACGGTCTTTCCTATCTTTTAGATGATAGCCCCAATAGTTTCGCCTTGACTCCGGGCTTTTTGACTCCTTATCCTAACGGATTTTTTGCCCTCGGCGGCAACGATTTTATAGTCGGTTCGTCGGATGCCGAAATAATTAGCGGCGATAATGGTAACGATCGCATTCTCGGCGGTGGCAATTCCGATACGCTGTTAGGGGGTGCGGACAACGATTTGCTAAACGGCGGTGCCGGCGCAGACTTCCTGTTTGGCGATGCCGGCAGCGATACCTTGCAGGGAGGTAAGGGAGGGGACGCCCTCAACGGCGGTGGCGGTAGCGACGTTTTAGTGGGCGATGGGGGCAAAGATACGCTGACAGGGGGTTTGGGCCCAGATACCTTTGTCCTCCGCAGCGACTCCGCAGTCTCCGATCCGGCTGCTGCAGACGTTATTACTGACTTTAACAGTTTTGTGGATTCGATCGGACTGACTGACAATCTTACCGAAGCTGACTTGATTCTCGAACAAATCTCGATCGCCCCCGGTATTTCCAATACATTAATTAAAATTCGCCAATCCAATGCTATTTTAGGCTTGGTAGCCAACGCATCTCCACAAGACCTCGCTGGTACATTCATCTCTGCAACTACCGTATTGGGCAACCAACTCGATCGAGCTCGCGATTTAGGCGTTTTGGGCGGGACTCAAACGATCGCCGACTCGGTTAGCAACGCCCGGCCAGACGGTCTTTACCGCTTTACTTTGCCTGCAACTAGCGACTTTAAATTAACTGTCAGCGGCTTGACGGCCGATGTTGACGTTGCTGTGATTAAAGATATTAACGGCGACAATTCTATTGACTTTACCGATATTATTGCTTCTTCTCAACAACCTGATTTATCGCCGGAGTCGATCGACCTTAACGCTTTGGCCGCAGGAACTTACTTTGTGCGAGTTTATCAATACCAAGGCAGTACCAATTTTACCCTAAATCTGTCTGCAACTCCTGCAACTGTTTCTGATAACAATGCGAGCAACTTGCAGGGTTTTGACTCTCGTTTTGGGTTCGGTTTGGTGAATGCAGCGGCGGCAGTTGCTAAAGCTCAAGGTACTGCAACTTTTCCTGATGTTCCCGATTTGGGCGGCGACGAGTGGGGCAGAGATTTAATTAAAGCTCCAGAAGTTTGGGCCCGGGGCTTGACTGGAGACGGAATTGTGGTGGCAGTTATCGACAGCGGAGTTGACTACAATCACCCGGATTTGACGGGGAATATTTGGAGCAATGCGGGGGAAACCGGTGTTGATGCGATCGGTCGCAATAAAGCTAGCAACGGGGTAGATGATGACAACAATGGCTTTGTTGACGATTTCCGAGGATGGGATTTTGTCAACAACGATAATGACCCGATGGACGACAACAATCACGGCACTCACATCTCGGGTTTAGTTGCTGCGAAAAAAGATGGGATTGGGATTACTGGCACGGCTCCGACTGCAAAGATTATGCCTTTGAAAATACTCGATAGGGCCGGAGTGGGCAAAATTCGGGATGAAATTAATGCGATTAATTATGCGGTGGCAAAGGGAGCGAAGATAATAAATGTGAGTTTGGGCGGCCTACAGTTGAATGCTCAAGAATTGGATGCGATTCGAGCGGCTGAAGCTCAAGGGGCGATCGTGATTTCGGCGGCAGGAAATGATGCTCGCCCACAAGTAGATTATCCGGCTCGGTTTGCCAATGAGGTAGGAATTGCGGTCGGTGGTGTTACCCGAAATGGCCTGTTTGCGGATTATTCTAACCGGGCGGGTGCGGAGACAATTAATTACTTTGTTGCTGCGGGCGGCGACGGTGGCAGGGCTGATTCGGGTGACGTTTATTCAACTGTAACGCTTTCTCAACCGGGGATTCCCTATCGATATTTTGCGGGTACTTCCATGGCAGTACCGCAGGTAGCTGGGGTGATAGCTTTGATGTTGCAGGCTAATCCGAATCTGACTCCTGCTCAAATTAAGAGGATTCTTGCGGAAACTGCCAATCGAGCTGTTTGAATTAATTGATAATTGAGAATTGGTAATGGGCTTGACATACTGTTACCAGATTTCGTAGGGGCGGGTTTCACCAACAATATCGAATTGCTACTAACAATCTACATAAACCCGCCCCCACACAACTAACAATCTACATCAACATTGATTTGTATTGAATGCGAAAAATGTACAAGGGGTTTACCGTGGGATAGGGGCGGGTTTTATAGATTGTTAATTAACCTAAATATTGTTGGTAAAACCCGCCCCTACAAGCCAAATTAAAAATTGGCGGCGTAAGTTAAGTCAAATTGGCGGCACAGGGTGATGCAGCAGTAGTTTGGTCGATCGAATACTAACTCGTAATTCATCTCGCCGTCTATTTTGGTGATCGGCTGCTTTAAGGGGATGCCCTGAATGTCGTATTGGCGGCGTTCTAAGGCACTCCAGTCGATAATTTTGAAGTCGATTTGGTTCTGCAACTCAGTTGCGATCAGATATAGGTGCATCTTGTCTTGAACTTTCCCAGTCAGAGGAACTTTCATTAACACTGACTGGGTGACGAGGGGTTTTTGGTCGTTGGGATGCTTCTGAGTGTGGCAGCTTTTGAGTTCTATATCGTAAGGTTCTACCTTGAATTTCTCTCCGTTGGCGATCGCAGACGAGTGTAAGTCATTCAGGCACTTTTCTAGGTGAGGGATCAGCCCTAAGTCTGGATCGCACAGCAGTTTGCGAATATTCGAGGTTTCAGAGACTGTCATTTTAGATTTTTGATGTTATTTTTTGCTTCTTAACTTCTACCTTAACGCGAAAAGCAACCCTATTGAACTATACTTGCGACATACTTCCAAAAAAACATTTTCTGAGCAGTATGTCTCGGTGAATAAGACATTTTTTGCCTTAATTATTTAGATTATTTTTTGGTAATTTTCCAGAGATTAAGCTCAACATTAGCGTCAGCCGGCTCTATTTGATAGTTTTGTTGCTGAATTGCCGATCGCAAAGTTGAGGACGGTCTGTATAAAAACAACTCGCCCAAACCGCCGGGAATTTGCGGGGATTGCGGTTTTTTCAGTGCCAATTCTCGATTTTTGTAGCAAGAAGTGTAACAGCGCGGTTCTATTAGCAGTTTGACTTTGGGTTCTAGGTGATAACTTAAAGGCATGATATATGCGATATTGGTATCGCTGATAATTAGAGGATTGGTGGCTTGATTGACAGTCTCAGCTACTTCTAATTGGGCGCGCAACCAACCGCTGCCTTTATTCCACCAACTGTCTGCTTGAGAACTAACTCCACCGGATATAATACCTGCAGAAAACACTGCTACTATAACTATTTTCCACAGTTTTTGCTGTTTGAAGTTATCCAAATTGTTACTAATTTTTGCAGACAGCAGGTAAGCCACTGCTAGCTGAATTCCCACATAACAAGGAACTAAATATCGCGGATTTGCCGATCGCCTTCCACCTTTCATTAGATCAGGTACTGCTAAAAACAAAGCAGTTGTTGCAATTAATAATAATATCAATAACCACACTCGCTTTGGTGTATGTCGGCACAGAAAATAAAGGGCATAGCCGACTAAAGCTAGAATCATGATACCAACAGGAATTAGCAAGGCTAGTTGTGTGGCGTTGGCAGTTCCATCAATCCCTATATCAAAAAAGGCTATACTGAGGGAACCCACCCACCTGCTGACTAATCTTAAGAGATTGGTCTGTTCTGACCATACTGTTGTGCTTCTAACTTGATTGAAGTTTTCTACAGTATTTACAAGGGAAGGCATGAAGGCGATTAAAGCGATAAAAGCTGCTATATAATAAGCAATAAATGTTTTCACATCGCGCCAGTTGGCAATGATTGCGACATAGATTGCGTGGGCGGCCGCGACGCAGACAAATAACAAGTGGGTGTAAAATCCCAGTGTTGCTGTGACTGCGTAAAGCGCCCAGGAAAGAACGAGGGCGAGAGGATTTTGATTTTCGTCAGGGCGCATTGCTCGCAGCAGGGCTGCACTGGATAAAATAGTAGTTACTGTCCACAAACTGTACTGTCTCGCTTCTTGGGCAAACAAGATGTGATAGGGAGAAATTGCGAAAATTGCCATGGCCATCCACGCCACTGCTGAAGATTCAAATAACTCCCAAGCCAGCCAATAAATTGCGGGAAATACTAGCAGGCTAATCACGGCAGCCAAACTTCTCATTGCTGCAACGGAACTGCCGAACCACTGCGCCCAATATCGCGCTAGTACGTAATACAGCGGCGGGTGTTGGGGGTCTTCTCTTGCTAAAGAATTCAGGGTATCGCTTAAAGTTTTTTCGGAATTTATCTGCTGATATTTTTGTAAATCAGAGGCCGAGGTTATTTTCTGGTAGGAAATTTGTTTGATGATTTCGGCTTCGGTGTAGCCAGAAACTCTCAAAGAAGTATATGTTTCGTCAATCCAGTAAAATTTGCGATCGAGATTGGCGAACCGAAATAAAATGCCGATGACTAATACAATAACTGTCAGAAAAATTAACCATTTTTGGGGAATTTTAAAACTCATTTTTGCAAAATAAATATTTACTTAAATTTTAATTTTTCGAGCCAGACTTTTCCGTTTTTTTGACTGTATAGCGGCTCTAATTTATACCTACTATTTGTCGTAATTTTTGTTTTTAAATCTGGGTAAGTAGTGTAAAAAAATATCTCCTTAAAATTGGGGGGTATTTTAACAATATTCGGCGGCAATACTAAAAATTTAGCTTTTGCATCTATTAAGTAACTCAGAGTTAACAAATTTCCGATCGTATCTACACTGTACACCCACAAGTCGGCTATCAGCAAAGGCCGAGAAGCTGAGTTGACTGTGCGGGCGATCGGGATGTTAAGATACGCTCGGTCTTTATTCCACCAAGAGTCTGATGACAAATAAATGCTACAGGATATAATTCCAATAGAAAGCAAAGCAGGTAGAGCCAGCCTCCACAGCTTGTACAATGGGACTGTCCCTGTCGGAGATGTAATTTTTTCAGCTAGCAGGTAAGCAACAGATATCTGTATTCCTAAATAACAGGGAATCATGTAGCGAGTGTTGATAGAGCGAATCCCTCCTCCAATTAAATCTGCTGGTAAAAATAATACTACTGTCACGCACGTCAATGTCACAACAAACAACCAAAGACGCATTTCTGTATGATTTAAAAGGAAATAAAAAGAATACCCAACAATTATTAAAATCATGAAAATAACTGGCAGATTAAATATCCAATATATTCCCGATAAATCTGAATACAAGCCCACATCAAAAAATTGACGGTTAATGTTTAAAAACCAATTTCTTACCAATTCTAAAACAGGCATTTTTACAGATTGCCATTCAGTTTTCTGACTGGCATTGCCCGAATTGTTTAAAAAAACTACAGTCCAAGGAGACAGAGCAATAAATCCTGCAATTGATGCTAGCAAATAGCAAATTACAGTCTTGTTAAACCGGAATTTTTCGATAATTGTTAGATAGACTCCGTGTCCGACTGCAACCAGTCCAAATAAGAGGTGACAATAACATCCCAGAGCAACTGTTACTGCATAAATTGCCCAACTGCTATTAGTTTTTAGCCGCATTCCTCTCAGCAAGACTGCGCTTGACAGTAAAATTACCATTACCAGCAAACTGTAAGGTCGAGCTTCTTGAGCGTAAACTATCTGAAAAGGCGATACAGCTAATATTGCAACTGCCAACCAAGCTGTCAGCGGCGACTCAAATAATTCTAAGCACAGCCAATACATACAAGGTAATGCCAGCACGCTAAAAACCGCTGACATACTTCTAGTTACAGCCACTGAATTGCCGAACAGTTGCACCCAAAATCTCGTTGCTATAAAATACAGGGGAGCAAGTTGAGGTTCTTCTAATGCCAATCCTTTTACGGTATCTAAAACGGTTTTTTCTGAATTGATCCGTTGATATTTTTGTAAATATTTAATGTCCCGAATTTCACCGTCAACTACTTGCTGAATAAATTCAGCTTCTGTATAGCCAGAAATCCGCAGGGAGGTGTAAGCTTCGTCTATCCAGTAAACTTTATTTCCGAGATTTGCGAAACGAAAAAATATACCTATGACTAATACAACTATAATTAAAAATCGCAGCCACTTGTCAAGTGAAGGGTTGTGAGAATTTAGTCGATCGCGATCTTTCGTATATTCCATTTTACAACTAGCTAATCTCGCAGAAGTTTTTTTCTGTTACCCCGCCGTAAGGTGCGCATTGCGCACCCTACCAACTTAACAGCCAGAGAGAGGAATTCAGCCCTCACTACGAACAAAGGAATGATTAATCATCCACTCCTTCAATCGGTGCAAAACCCTGCCGCTGAATATTTTCGGTTATGGTGCGGGGTTCGAGGAATTGCAGCAAATAATCCGGGCCGCCAGCTTTAGAACCAACTCCCGAAAGTTTGAATCCTCCGAAGGGTTGGCGCGATACCACAGCGCCGGTAATTCCGCGATTGATGTACAGGTTTCCCACTTCAAAATCGGATGAGGCTCGATCGATATGCGAAGGCGTGCGAGAATACAATCCGCCGGTTAAAGCAAAATTCGTGCCGTTAGCAATAACAATCGCTTCGCTGAAATTTTTTGCCCGAATCACCGACAAAACCGGGCCGAAAATTTCTTCTTGGGCGAGAGTTGCTGTCGGCGATACTTCCGTCACAATGACTGGGCCGACAAAATAACCGGTTTCGGGTGCCGGCATTTCTAAAGCTATTTTAGCTTCGGCGCGACCTTTTTCGATGTATTCGCGGATGCGCGAATGGGCATTTGCATCGATCACGGGGCCGACTTGAGTGCCGGGATTTTCTGCTGGGCCGACATTGAGCGATCGCGTTGCTTCTACCAATCTTGCCACAAAATTATCGTACACCGATTCGACCACAATTACTCGCGAACAAGCGGAACATTTTTGGCCGCTGTATCCAAATGCCGAATAAACTACGCCTGCAACGGCTTGGTCTAAATCCGCACTTTCATCGACAATAATTGCATTCTTGCCGCCCATTTCAGCAATTACTCGTTTCAGGTGTTTTTGCCCCGGCTGCAAAATCGCAGCATCGGCATAAATCTGACAGCCAACTTCCTGAGAACCGGTGAAAGTAATCATGTGAACGTCGGGATGTTTCACCATGTAAGCGCCGACGGTTGAACCTTTGCAAGGCACGTATTGAAATACGCCTTTGGGAATGCCAGCTTCTAGCAAAATTTCGGCTATCTTAGCAGCAATTACTGAGGAAACTTCCGCAGGTTTGAGTAAAGTACAATTTCCTGCAACCAGCGATGCAACTGTCATGCCGACTGGAATTGCGAGGGGGAAATTCCAAGGTGAAATGATTAAAGAAATGCCGCGTGGCTGATAGCTGTAGCGGTTGGTTTCTCCGGGAATGTCGTAATTTTTCCCTTGTTCTAACCGTTCCATTTCGTCGGCGTAGTAGCGGCAAAAATCAATAGCTTCGGAGACTTCGGCATCGCATTCTCTGACAGGTTTGCCGACTTCAAACACCATCCAAGCTGACAGTTCGTGCCGCCGCTGTTCCATCAATTCTGCGGCTTTGCGGAGGACGCCGGCGCGCTGGCGGACAGGGGTTTTTCGCCAACTGGTGGAGGCTGATTTTGCTGCTTCAAGGGCTTGTTTGGCCTGTTCTTCGGAAAGCAATCCGATTGTGCCAACTACTTCTGTGGGATTGGAAGGGTTGAGTGAGTTAACGGTTGCTTCAGTATTTTGGTATTCGCCATTAATTAGCGGTAAATAGGTTTTACCTAAGTTAGCCCGCACTGATTTGATGGCTGTTTCTGCTTGTTGCCGCAATTTGGTATTGGCGTAGTCGGTATCGGCAACGTTGGGAAATACTTTGCTGTAAACTAGCTGGTCATTGGCACTAGCAACTGGCGCGGCTAACAATTGTTCGATCGGCATTTCTTCGGAACTTTGCCGGATGAAAGAACTGTTGGCGGTATTTTCCAGCAAACGGCGGATCAAATAAGCCATTCCCGGCAGCAAATCGCCGTAGGGACAGTAGACTCGAACGCGATAACCCCGATCGACCAAAAGCTTAGCCAATCTGTCGCCCATCCCGTACAGTACCTGCATTTCAAAGCGGCGGCGCGGGATGTTGAGAGTTTCGGCAATGGCGATCGCCCTCGCTTGCGATCGTACGTTATGACTGCCAATAGCTGCATACAAATATTCGTGATTTTCTAGCAGCAACTGCGTCATCTGCTCGAAATTTGCGTCGGTAGCAACTTTGTCATTGTAGACCGGCTGCGGCCAATCTTTCTGCATCGCTTTGATAGTTTCCTGATCCCAGTAAGCGCCTTTTACCAGCCGCACTGTCACCGGACTTCCGCGTTTTTTTGCCCAGGAAATCAGGTTTCGCAAATCTTGGGCGCTGTCGCGCAAATAGGCTTGCAGTGTAATTCCAATATCGGTGCGACTGCGAAACTCTTCCTCTAACAATAAGTTTTTGAGAATGCTCAGAGTTAAACTCTTGTAAGCATACTGTTCCATATCGAAATGAACGGCAGATCCCAATTCCTTAGCGCGGCGCAGTAAAATGCGAATTCTCTCGCTTACTTTCTCCTCGCTACCTTTAGCATCCAACGGGTCAAACTGAGAATAAAAAGCCGTTAATTTTACGGATACTTGCACTCGCGGCAAAGTTTCATCATCAGCTTTGTCAATTGCATCTACCTGCGACCAATTCTTCGCTGCATTCGCGAGTTCCTCCATCAATTCCAAATAGCGGTTAAGATAAATTTGCGCCTCCGCTTCAGTAATGACAGCTTCCCCCAAAAGGTCAACTGTAAAACCCATTTTATCTTTGCGAAGTCGCTCTAAGGTTTTAATTACCTGCTTGATATTTTCCCCAGAAATATACTTGTGCGCCAAAGTTTCGACAGCAGGCGCAACCGTCGTCGCCGCCAATTGACCCGGAACCGAATCAGCGTTAGCAAAGTTGAGCAATTTTTTTAATGCTTCGGGCAATTCTACCTCTTGGGCGGTCAGGTATTCTTGCAAGTGGCGGGCTATTTCCGGCCTGCTGCGGAGGGCAGGCAAACAGTCAATAAATCGAAACAACTGCACCCGCAATCCCGGGCTGGCCATCGCCCAATCCATCAGTTTGTCGTCCCAGCGCATTTGGTCTTGCAGTTGGCCAAAAAACGATCGCTTTTTCTCTTGAGTTGCCCGCAGGATTTCTTTGGCAATTTCTTGAGTTTTTGCTTCATAGATGCTTGGAGATACTTGTGCGACCATTGGTAATTAGTAATGGGTAATTTGTAATTCGCAACAGGGCGGGTTTATGTATTTTGTAACTCCCCCCCGATACAATTATACTTGCTATTTCACTTCTATTCTAACACCGTAGTTTGCTTGGCGGTCGCCGGAAATTTCAATAGTATAATCGCCGCTGCTGGCTAGTTGACCTTCCCACTGACTGGTACTATTTGCAGTACCTAGTTTTTCACCGTTAGGAGCAATAATTGCTGCGCTAACTTGACCTTCTTGAACATTTACTGTCATGCTTTGGCCGCTATTGCACTCCAGTAAGTAGCGCTTGGATATGTTGGCTCGCAAACTACTGTTTAGAGTAGTTCCCGTAGCACCAGGTTGAAAGTTTACTCGCTCAGTTACAGGGGTTTCAACCGCAGCGGGAGAAGGAGAAGGCAGTGGCGACGGCGACGGCGACGGCGAAGCAAGTTGCGGAACCCCAGACAGGGATGGTATTTGAGTGGGATTGGGCGACGGGGCCGTTGCTGGTGGCCGTGCCGTGCCTGGTGCTGGGGGAACTCCGGGCAGGCGGTTGGCGGGCGCTGCTGGGACAGGCGGAGGGCTTTGGGGGAGGGGTACGTCAGCGGGCAGTCTGATTTGAATGTTCGCTCTTTCCTGATACATTCTCCACGCTAGCAAACTGCCGAGACTCAGTACGGAACCGACTAACATTCCGCTGAGAAAAACTGCCAAAATTTGCCACTTTCGAGCTGGTTGCGGATCGGGACTTGCCGTTTGAATTATTGGAGGCGGATAACTTGCAGGTTGAGTTGTTTCCGGCGCGATGTCGGCGGCAATTGGAATTGTTTCTGCTTCATCCATTGCGGTTGAAATATCTTCGGGCGCGGCAATTTCAACCGGAGTTTCTGCCTGTGCGGAAGTTGAATCGGCACTGGCAATTGCAGTGCGATCGAGCTCATCGCTGGTAGGAGCAATTGTTTCCGGTTGCTGAGTCAAAATTTGATTTTTTTCCTGTTCGTCGCTCATGGGGCTAAATTTCTTGTACAAAGACCGCTTTTAGACATTTTACGTTACTGGTGCGATCGCCTGCACTGCACCACTAACGTAAGGCTATTGACAAAATACCGTGAGTGTCTATCGAGAAATCTATCTGCTGGGTCGAGCGCAATTTACCAATTTTTAAAATCTCTGTTACTTATTGAGATGGACGATTGACTCTAACCAGCATTCCTGTCAATGTTTCCACATTAGAAATAGCCTCCGAAATTCGTGTAGCCATCCTTTGTCTGTCCTGCCGATCGTCTTTACAGACAATGATACCAGCATGATTAGGTTGTGAAGCGTGCAGTCGGATAAAATCGATTCTATTGAGTGTTAAAACTGCCCGTTCCTTTGTAACAGCAAAAGCCAGGACATCTTCATCAGGAATGCCCAGATTTGCATTCCTCGCTTCTTGTACAGTAAGCACATCGTGACCTAGAGCGCGAAGTAATTCAACTACTACCCGAGGGAATTGTTCATCTGCATACAAACGTGCCATTATGTTAATCTATATCGTTCAACTTAATTGCGGCTTCAATCTCGTCAGGAAATGCTTCAGCATAAGCCCAGGCATTTTTCAAGTCGCTAGCACTAAGATGCGGATAATCTTCTAAAAGTTGAGCGTCAGTTGCACCTAATCGACGAGACTCTACCAGTCCCCAAACAGAAATTCTAGTCCCTGCAATCCTGGCATTACCGCCAACTGTACCGGGAGTTTTTTCAATTCCCTGCCAGGTGTTGGCTAAACTTTGAGCTAATATCTGTATTGCTTGAGCTTTTTCAGGCGGAGTCAGGGAAAGCAGTTGCGGTTCTAATTCTTTTAGTGTCATAGTTAATCAGCGGTTTGGCTGCTGGGAATGTCGTATCTATATTATAGCGATGGAGCTTTTTACTGGTAACAATAAAAAAGCGAATTAATTGCCAATTCACATCTTTTGCTTAGTCCCCTTCTGCTCCGACGAGAGGCATCTCTTAAACTCCTAGCATGGGGGGCGGGTTTATTATATACTGAGTTTTAAACATAGATGGTTGGTCAAACCCGCCCCTACGAGTTACCAATTCCAATTACCCATTACCCATTACCCATTAATAATTATTAGGCAAAGACTGCCAAAAAGGCTGCCCTTCTGGCTTCCTCACAGTATTCGTCGCCGACTGCACGTTTCCTTTCAATTCTTGATAATACCTGTCATCCAGAAAACTAACGCTGACGCCAGCAGGAAGCAGCAGTTGGCGCAATCTTTCTTGAGTGTAATCTACACCGTCAATCATTGGCCCGCGAGGATTTGAAACTAACAACTTGCCGTTAACAGACACCGAATTGACCATATTCGGCCACCAAGCATAACCGCTGTAGCCAAACATCACCGGAACTTGAATAATTTGGTCGTCTCGGAGTAAAAACTCTCTTTTCAACTTCTCTATAATCGGATTAAGTTTCTGATTTTGCAAATAGAGATTGTGTTGAATTAAAGCACGGTTTTGCAAAGCGGCGCTGACAGTTGTTTGAGTGCTCAAACCACGATTTATCGTCACATCGCCGTAACCTCTTCCCTCCAATTCTTCCAACAGCTTAACTCCGGCTTCGGGACTGGCGATCGCCATTATATATTGTCCGGGAGTTTGAGCGGGAATAAAATTGATAATTTCATCGACTTGGCGAGTCAAAAGCCAAGAAGTATCAATATCCACTGGCGGCCCTTGAATTCTCTGAGCTTGAATAAAATCAAGTACCTCTGGATTAAAACCAGCATTTCCCGAATTCCCGTAATAAACTCGACCCATTGGGTGTCCGGGAATCGGCGGCGTCACCTGCAAATTGCCGTATCCGTCAGACCACTGAGTTATAGGGTCTAAAGAACGAGGATTGCCAATGTTAAATACTTTCAAATCCCGGTCTTGAGTTGATTTTACAGGCTGGTTTTTGTCTCGGTCACTATTGCTTTTTATGGCTACATTAAACTGGCGTATTTCCGATTTTTCTGGAAGTTGAACGTATCCGTTTTTCTGGGTATCTTGCATCCAAGTGCGATCGCCCTGGAGAATTTTTACTTGAGCGCCCGTGGGTTCTACTGCTTCTTTTAATTGCGAGATAAATTCGCTGTTTACCGAGCCTCTGTCGCTGACCTGAATTTCGGTTACTGGTGCTGTATTTGGGGCTATCATCCAAGGACTAACGCCCATTTGGATTGTTGTGGAGGCGATTTCTTGACCGTTGTTTAGGGCAGTCGCTTTGAGATTTACAGTCCCGTTCCAATTGCGATCGGCAAATTGTTTGGCTTCCACACCTAAAACAATATTCGTGCTGAAAACTAGAGGTTTAGCACCGGATATATCTACAGGTTGCCAGCCGTCGCCAGTCTTCTGAAAAACGCTGATGTGAGGGCTGGCAATGCTGTCAGCAGTGATAAATAACTGAGAGGTTTTGAAGTTTTCAGACAGTGTTAAGTTAACTTGAGAAAGCATCGCTGCACGGCGGGGAGCGCTAACTTTGGTTTGTTTCCAAGTCGGTATCTTGCCGCGATCGTTATTGCGATCGTTAAATAAAATTAGCGCGCCCTTGGACAAAGACCATTGTTCTTTTCCGGCTTCGTCTTGCTCGTTAATTTGGCCATCTCTGTTAGTATCTCCCGCAAAGAAAAAGTTCGGCGGCGACGCGGCAGGCGTAACTGGGGCGGAAGTTGGTGTGGCAGTTGATTCAGGAGTTGGTTGAGAAGTTGCTTGCTGATTTCTCTCTAACTCTTGTCTTTCAAGTTCTTGTCTGGCTAATTCTTGTCGAGCTAACTCTTGTCTTGCAAGTTCTTGCCTTGCAAGTTCTTGTCGGGCTAACTCTTGCCTTGCAAGTTCTTGTCTTTCAACTTCTTTACGGGCTAATTCTTGCTTTTCAAGTTCTTGTCTGGCTAACTCTTGCCTTTCAAATTCTTGCCTTTCAAGTTCTTTACGGGCTAATTCTTGCTTTTCAAACTCTTGCCTTTCAAGTTCTTTACGGGCTAATTCTTGCCTTTCCAGCTCTTTACGGGCTAATTCTTGCCTTTGGAATTCTTGCCTTTCAAGTTCTTTTCTAGCCCGGTCTTTTTTCTCTTGCTCTTTTCTCTCTATTTCTCGACGAGCAAATTCTTTTTTCTCTTGCTCTTTGCGGGCTCGCTCTCTTATCTCTTCTTCCTCAGCTCTAACTTTCTCCAATGAACGTGCAACTTGCATTTCATAGGTTGCGACACTGAGGTTTCCTTGATATTCGATGGTTTTGTCGATCGCCCCATCGGCCAAAAAAGAATCGTGAGGAATGAGTCGTAGGGTATTGATAGCAATTTGCCACAGGCGTTGCGACTGTTCCCAAGTAGCAGAAGAAGGATTAGAAGTGCGTCCAATTAAGACTGCTTGGGCGGCAAATTTAGCAGCCTCGTCCCAATTATATTTGGCTGTTTCTTCTATTTGAATCTGACTCTGAACGTTTTGGAGTTGCTGCGTCAGAGTTTGGGATTGCTGGCGGTGGATTGCTGATTTCCAAAGTTCTGCCGGAAACGGGGCGCTGTCGGAAGTTTTGGCAAGGTTATCTAATTGTACTTTCAGCCGATCGCGCAATTTGTAGAGTTCGGGGAGGGATTGCGGAGTTTTGCCGTCTGGCTGTCGCGCAGAGAGTGCAAGTTGGTAGTTTAGGGAAGGTTGAGCCACTGTTGTGGGGACTGCAACCCAAATAATACCGATGACGACACCGAAACCATTGATAATGGCGATCGCAATATATCGAACCCAGCGCATATAGTTTATCCTCAGACACGCCAATAATTTTACCTAATCTGGGGAGCAATGGGGGATTTATTTCTAAGAACTTACGCATGGCGGGCCAGAAACCGGGTTTTTTACGAAAATACTTTGTTGCTGCGGACTGATTCGGTAAAAAACCCGGTTTCTTTGTCGGAGTCCATAAGTCTTGTTCTAGCAAATTCGCGCCATGTTTTAAGCAGCTTCATTTTCTTTAATTGCTTGTTCAATTTCGTCTGGGTAAGCATCAGCATAAGCCCAAGCATTGACTAAATCAGCCGCAGTCAAATGGGGATAGCACTTAAAAAGTTCAGCATCGCTGCATCCGAGACGGCGATAACCCACCAGTACCCAAACTTGTATGCGAGTATTGCCGACACAGGCATCCCCTCCACAGACACCCGGAGTTTTTTTAATGCCTAAAGAACCGTTGGTTAAATTTTGAGTTAGGATGCTGATTAGTTTAGCTTTATCACCGAGATTTAAGGTTAAAACTTGAGTTTCTAATTCTTGTATAGTCATCAGTGCGATCGCCGGAATATATTATCTAGATTATAGCAAATTCGCGCCATGTTTTAGGCTTCCTCATTTCTAGCGATCGCAGCTTCAATTTCCTCTGGGTGTACCTCAGCATAAGCCCAAGCATTCGCCAAATCCGCTGCACTCAAATGAGGAAATTCTTGCAAAAATCGCACATCATTTGCACCCAAAAGGCGATAATTTACCAGCGACCAAATAGGTATGCGAGTTTTGGCAATTCTAGCATCGCCACCACACACGCCCGCAGTTTTCTCGATTCCTTGCCAAGTATTGCTTAAACTTTGAACTAATAGCTGTATTGCCTGAGCTTTTTCACATGGAGTTAAGGCAAGGAGTTGTTTTTCTAATTGTTTCAGTGTCATTGTTTGCTATCTCATTGAGATTGAATAACATCCAGGTTAGAGGACACGGCAGTGCCGTGTCCCTACAAACAATTCGGGTAGGGATACGGCACTGCCGTATCCTGACAAATACCTGCAATTAACCAACAGAATTTGAATGCAATCTATTAGCTAGATTATAGCGCTTGAATCAGCGCGATCGCCCGTTTTGTTACCAAATTTCGGCAATACTGATTCCTTACCCGTAGCTGCGACTTGAAAAAAATGGTACGATCGTATTAATCTGCGATCGAGAAAATCATACACCGCTATTGTAGAAATTATTCGCAGGAATTACGAACTCAAACCAAAGAAACAGATTTTTTAAGATAATCTGTAGCTGTGTACGAAGTATTTCGCAAAAAACCCGGTTTCTGACCGCGCACTCAGACCAAAGAAACCGGGTTTTTCACGGAATCTGTCGCTGTATACGAAGTATTTTCGCAAAAAACCCGGTTTCTGCATTCCCACGAGTCAGTCCTATATTCATTTAGTCGCTTTCTCCATAAATGGAAGTAAAAATCGTGAAATCGCCCTGTTATTTCCTAATTTTTATCCTTATGGGATTATCCTTAACAAGCTGCGAACAGGCGAAGTCATTTCAAGAAATAGATCGCACATTTAAAAATAGTAATGCGATTGAACAACACAATTTTAACTTGCAAGCGGACGATCGCACGATCGATCGAACTAACAACATCCAAGCAAGTCCCAATAGCGGGAAGTTCGATCGAACTACCAACTCACCGGAAGAAAGTGCGATCGTATTAGGGATATTCGGGTTTCAGTTGATATGTTATTTGTTAGTTTGGAAGTTTCGCGGGAGGGAAGAAGCTAACAGGATGCTGAGAAGAATCAGAAGAAGAGTGAAGTGAGGATAGATACTTGCTCAACCTCATTTTTTCTTAGTGCGGTTGCGTTTTCTCGATTCAGCCGCCGTATTTTTTGCTTTTTTTTGCTTTTCTTTACTTGCCTTAGAGTCATTGACAGCACTACCACTTATCGGTTTGCTGGAAAATCCCGATGTATCGGAGTTTTTAGCTGCAAGTAGAGGAGCAATGCTAGCATTATATATCTCCTGAAATTGTGTTAGACCTTCCCCCGTACTCATATCAAACCCTGCTTGATGACCGAGAGTCACAAAGGATTTGGCAAATCCAAATTTAGAGGAATCTTCCATAATATCCTTAAATTCCGGCTCGATATCCCGCAGGTATTTGATAATTGAAGTGGCATTTCGCAGTTTAAATTCTCGCTTAAGAAATTGCCATAACGCCAATAATTCTGGGATAGCATTTTCACCTTCTTCCGGCGAAAGCAAACTCACTTTCCTGGGAAACAACTCTTCGACTACAGTTGCCACATCTTCCACTTTCATGCGAGGCAGCGTAAAACCTTCATACCCGAAACCGTAATAAATGAACTGCGAGATCCAAAATCCAACGTCTGGATAAGTTTTACAGTATTCTTCTCCTTCGGGAGAATTGACAAATAGCTCGATTAGCGTTTCCTGATAAGCTGCTACGCAGCTAAACCGGATAAAATAGCATTGCCTTTATTTTTGATTTTTCGCTCCCATTTAATAAC
>NZ_JAUBTB010000104.1:0-22715 GCF_036704965.1 Microcoleus sp. F10-B2
CTCACTATTATCTCGGATGATTCACTTTTACCCTCTCAATCCGCGTATGTGCCAGTTGGGGGTGCGGAATGTGGGTTCAAGCTACGAAAATATCAGCCAAGTTGTTGCTAAAAGTATTAGCTGACTGACCGAACACAACAGCAAGCAAATCGTTTCCTTGGGAGATTTGGACGCCGTTAGAACTATCAGTAAAGGACAAATTATTGGAGTTGTTTGCACTCAATTTGGTTGCGCCAATCAAGAAGCCATTAATGGTGTCAAAGCCATCTCCTGTTGTTAGGGCAACTTTAGCCTTGCCGGAACCCAGCCAAATCACGTCAGAACCAAGGCCGCCGTCGATCGAGTCTTTGCCGCCATTGCCGTAGATAGTGTCGTTGCCACCTCCACCTAAAATCGTATCTGCTTGCGGCCCGCCGTAGATCTGGTCGTTGCCCAAGCCGCCAATCAGTAAGTCTTTGCCACCGTTACCGTAGATGGTGTCGTTACCTGCAGCACCTAAAATCCGATCGGCTTGTGGGCCCCCGGAGATGATGTCGTCGCCAGCTTCGCCGTCGAGGTTATCATTGCCGCCATTACCGGAAATAGTGTCATTGCCAGCACCTCCATCCAGGTATTCATTGCTAGCAGTTCCGACAATCATATTACCAACCGAAGCGTTAGAGCTTTTGAAAACGTCACCCGAACTAAATCCTAGATTGTTGAAACTGGGATTGAGATATACATTGATGTTGGGAGGCAGGTTGGGAACTGCAAATGTTTGCCCTTGGTTAACGCTTGGTGCGCCATTGGTATTGACATCTAAGTGCAGGGGTGTTGCTTTGGAGAAGGTAGGTTCGCTTAAAGTTAGCGCTGCTACTAAATCCCATGCCGGGTTAGGAATCAGCGGATCGTTGCCTGAAATAACTGTGAGAGCAAAGTCTAATAATTCTGATGCGATCGCACTTTCTGGAGTACCTGTAGCTTTCCATGCGTTGAGATCGGCGCGAGAAAATCCAATTTGGTTAGTGGCATCCAGGGGTGTTAAAAATACTGGTAATCCTTTCGATGCAGCATCAAAGACTTCCTTTGCAGCTTGCGGATCGACCCAGATATTAAACTCGGAAACAGCGTTTTGTTTGAGAATTGGATCGAGGTGTTCTCTGAGGTTGCCGGGAACAAAAACAGCACCTCCCATGATGTGAACGCCTGCAATATTGTCAATAATTGTGGGGTCGCGGCGGAGTGCTTCTGCAATGTTTGTTTGGGGGCCTGTTGCCAAAATTTGGACTGGTTGTGGCGAGCCCTTTACGGTGTCGATAATTAATTGTGCAGCATCCCGCCGATCGACGGTTTCTAGAGGGCGATCGGGTAGAGTAACAAATGGCGACCAAAAATTATCCGTGGCATCCCGAAATTCTGGCGGAAAAGCGTTATTTCCGGCTAAGGGAGTATCTCTGCCAACCGCGACAGGAATACCCGTCTTGCCTAATCGGGTTAACATTAGCTCGACATTGTTGCCAAATATTTGCGGGCGAGCTAGTCCTTGGGAAATGGCGATCGCCTTGACGCTAAATTTCGGATTTTGCAGCATATAGGCTAGGGCCGTCATCCCATCTTGGCTGCCATCATCATCAACTATCAAAGGGACTGGTGTGCTTGAGCTGTCCGATGTCAGCATATTCAGTGTCACTTTTTTTCAGAAACATAATTAGTTTACGTGGTTTTAAGTTGATTGAATTTTTCTTAACATTTATTTATTTGGGAAGTTTTTAATTATTAACAGGTAAGCGGATCGTAAAAGTAGAACCCACACCCTCCTGACTTTTTACTGAAATATTGCCGCCCATCATGAGGCAAAAACGCTGGCTGATTGCTAGTCCCAAACCGGTGCCGCCGTACTTGCGCGTGGTAGAAGCGTCTGCTTGGGTAAAGGGTTGAAAAATTTGCTGCAACTGGTCTGGATTCATCCCAATTCCTGTATCTGTACAATGAAAAACTAAAAATTCTTTACTAGCAATTGAAGATTGAGAATTTGCCGCAGGTTCCGAAGTATTTTCTTGTCTGGATTCACTACTTTCACCTGGGATTTTTTCTCGGCTGGCTGTGAGGGTAATTGTACCGTTTTGAGTGAATTTTGCTGCATTGCTCAGCAAATTTAATAAAATCTGCTGCACTTTGGTAATGTCCCCGTGCATAGTGCCGATATTGGTAATTCGCTCCAAGTTTAGAGTGTTGCCGTTTTTCTCAATTAGCGGTGCGGCGGTAGATGCGACTTCTTCAATCAAGGCGGCGATGTCGAAGGTTTCTAAGTAAAGATCCATGCGACCGGCTTCGATTTTAGAAATGTCGAGAATGTCGTTAATTAGCGATAGCAAGTGTCTGCCGGAAGTGCGGATTTTGTCTAAATCTGGGATGAGTTCATCGTAGCCCAATTCTTCGGTTTCTTCTTGGAGCATTTCGCTGTAGCCGATGATGGCATTCAGAGGAGTTCGCAGTTCGTGGCTCATGTTTGCCAAAAATGCGCTTTTTGCGGTGGAAGCTGCTTCGGCTGCTTCTAGGGCCAGTTGCAAGGCGGATTCAAAGACTTTGCGATCGCTAATATCCTCGACGCTGCCTTCATAGTAGAGTACCTCGCCGTCGGCGTCGCGCACTGCACGCGCGCTTTCGGAAATCCAAATTACGCTGCCGTCAACGCGGTAAACTTCTGACTCAAAACCCGAAATTTCTCCGAATTCTTCCATCACCCGCATAAACTTCTCGCGCTGCTGAGGATTGACGTAAGTTTGCTGTCTGATGTTTGTGAGATTTGATGTCAATTCTTCGGGAGTAGCGTAGCCGTAGATGCGGGCTAAAGCTGGATTTACGCTCAAGAAGTGGCCTTCGGGGGTTCTTTGAAAAATGCCTTCGACGGCATTTTCAAAGATGCTGCGGTATTTTTGTTCTGCTTGACGCAAAGCGCTTTGTGTGCGATCGCGCTCGCTGGCTTCGATCGCCAATGATACCAAATCTGCCAGGGAAGCCGCAAAATTTTGTTCTTCTACTGTCCAGTTGCGAGGAGTTCCCACTTGTTCGATACAGATGACTCCGACTGTTTGTCCTCCCAGCCGCACCGGTGCATCTAAGGTAGATTTGATGCCGATTAGTGCAAAGTAAGATGCCACAAATTCTCTGGTTCTAATATCTGAAAGAGCGTCGTCGGCTGCGATGGTCCGGTCTTCTTCCAAAGCTTGAAAATAAGCTGGATAGTCTGCTGCTGCAATTTCAGTACCTTGGGAATGCTGGTGGTTGCTGCGCCTAAATTGGTCGAGACATTGCAGTTTCGATCGGCTTTCATCGTACAACCACGCTCCGGCTCCTTCTGTATCTAGGGTATGAGCAGCAGCTTCGGTGATTTGCCTCAAAGCTACTTGCAAATCGCCTCGATACAGCGCTTTATTTCTCGCCAATTCTAGCAAAACCGTATTTTGTTTGAGCAGTTGTTTTTGCCTTTGGCGTCGCAGGGATTCGGCTCGCTTCTGTTCGGTAATATCGCGAGCCACCCAAATTACCGATTCTTCTGAAAGCGGCGAAACACTGGCGGCAAAACAAACTTGGCGTTCGTTAATCATTAAATCGTATTCGATGCTGACAGTTTGCTGAGTATCTAAAGCTGCTCGGATGTGGTTGATAAAATTGTCGGCTGTAGCTTGCGGAAACATCTCCCTGAGAGTTTTGCCCATTAATTCTTCGGCTGGTTTGTACAGCAGGGATAGATTGGTGGGCGCGATTTTTAAATAGCGGCCGTTGGCATCCACAACTATAATTAATTCGTTCATTGCTGCAAACAAAGCCCGCAATTCTGCTTCTGCGGCTTCGAGTTCTGCCGTTCGCTCTGCTACTCGCTGTTCTAAACTAGAGTTGGTTTGTTCTAGGGCAACAAAAGACGATCGCAATTGTCTGGCCATTTGATTGAAAGACTGAGCTAGAAGGCCGAGTTCTTTGACGCCTTGAACTTCGACTTCGCCGTTTAATTCTGCGGAGGTGAAGTCGGATGACTCAGACATTTTTCTTAAAGCTTTGGAAGCTTCCAGCAATCGGGTAATCGGTTTGACAACCCAGCGAGTGGTAAAAATGCCGAGTGCGATCGCCAGTATGAAGGCAAAAAAGCACAATAAAATAGTTATCCGAGTGTTGGCGTTAATTTGCTCCATAAAGTCTGCTTCCGGGATTGCCACTACAATCAGCCAATCGAGACCGCGGCCGTCTTGCAGGGGAGCAACGGTAATGAATTGACGTTTGCCGTCTATATCGAAGGTAAATTGTCCTGGGTTGTCAATTTGTTCAAAACTGCCAAATCGTTGTTGCAAGTATGTGGAGGCCGATCGCATTAGCAAATTTTTGCTCTGTGTGGCCAACAGCCGTTTTTGTCCGTCTTTGTCCTTGACAAAGGGCAATTCGTCTGTGGAACTGGCGACTATTTCGCCGCTGCGTTCGATCGCGAAAACTTGTCCCGACGGGCTAATTTTGATGCTTTTGAGAAAATCGCTGATTTGAGAAAGAGTCAGGTCAATTGCCAATACCCCCCGCAGGTTTCCTGTTTCATTGTAAATGGGCATCACCGGCGTAATGCCGAGCACTGGCGGTGCTGCGAAAACGTAGATGGGAGACCAAGTGGCTTTTCCTGACTGTTTGGCAGCTTGATACCACGGTCTAGTACGGGGGTCATAGGCAACGGTTTTGATTAGCTCAGTGCGATTTCCTTGGCTGTCTAGGCGATAAATTTGGCGGTTTGGAGCGGTTGATTCGTCTCTGATGTATACTAAGTTTTCTGCTTCTCGCTTGAGCAAGAGGAATTTGCCCTGTTCGTCGCCGTAGTAGATGGTTGTAGTTCGATCGCTCAGCTTGGTCTGATTCCACAAATAGCGCTCTAAATTGGGGAAGTCTTCCGGGTCTAAGTTTCCAGAGGCGATCGCAGCAGTATTCATTTGCAGGAATAAATGAGACACATCCCCAAAACTGCGGAAATTTTCTTTAGTTCTCGCTGCAACTTCCAGGCTTAACCTAGTAGCAAGGTCATTGACAGCTTTCTGGCCGTTGCGAAACGAGAGCCATCCAGTCACGCCGACTGCTACAGAGATTTGCACCACCAGCGGTATCAACAAAACTAGGCTCAGTGACATCTTGGGCGAGCTTTTCATCAGACAACTGCTCAGATTTTTCAATAACATCAATATTCTGACACCTACCGAGTTTACGTATCGTTTGTCGTTTAAAAGATGCCCCAGATATAAGTTACAAAGCTGTACAGCAAGAGTGAAGTGCGGTGACCTGCCGCTCAAAACTTGGCTGAGGTTTCCACCGCTACTGTAAAAACTTGTAATATTAATGATGCCACTACTTGCCTGAATGTGGCGATCGCTCTGCGGACTCGCGGTCAAAAACGCACGCCCCGTAAAAAAAGCAACTTTAGGCCCGTGCTCCACACCCTGGTTTTCATCAGTCCTTCCCAATTATTTAATTCTTTAATCTAAAATTTACAATCTAAAATCTCAAACGGTATCACTTTCTCCCGGTGCGGATGGCCCACCTTACCCTGCTTAATAAAAATCAGATTTTAATTTTTTTTCTAGGGCCATGACAATGTAAATTAGGTGACAATGCCCTGTGGGAAAATTTGCTATTAATAAAATAAGCTGGCCAAATCCCGATCGATCGCTCCTAGGATAATTTAAGCATCTGCCGTTCATCGAGGGCAGCAAAGTAAAGCGTTTTTGGCTTTTTTGGACGATCGACTCCTGTGAGCGCTCGGGGCTTCGAGCACTCAAGCATTGAATTAGGGCTGCGTGACCTTGAGGAGTTTTATATTTTTGAGTTAGTTAAAGAATTGTGAAATAATCAAGGCAGAACTAATCACTGCACCCGACCTCATGCTAAAGTTGCTGTGGGAGTTCAGGGGTGAGCGGCAATGAGTGATTGCGAATGTTAGCTGGCTTCGCTCCTGAGTTAGGGCTGTAAAAAAAATTAAGATTCTGAGATTTAATTGCCAAAAACTATAATAAATTGTCACTATAACTTTTTCTGTTTCTTATAAAAAGATAAAATTAATAAGGATGAGCAACATGAACAACTTCAACCAATTATTGATTAAATCTCAAAGATGTATGCGGGTGGGTTTAAGCAAATTTAGGATACAAATACAAACTTCTATAATCAAAAATCTTGGCAAGAAACATAACTTATATTTTTGTCCCTGTTGTGGTCATTCTTTGACGAATTTTATTGACTGGAGTGGTAGCTATCGCAATGTTATATGTCCTTATTGTGATTCGCAACCAAGACACCGAGCTCTGACATTACTGCTTAAACAAAAATCTAACTTAGACTTAAATAAACCAATTAAAATGCTACACATAGCACCTGAAAGTAGCTTGAAAAAAATTTTTACTGGTAAAGAAAATATTAAATACATAACGGCAGACCTTAATAATTCATCGGTAGATGTCAAACTCGATATCACCCAGATTCCCTATGATGATAATACCTTTGACGTAATTATCTGTAACCACGTTTTAGAACACATATTGGATGATCGACAAGCAATGAGAGAACTTTTACGAGTTCTAAAACCCAATGGATGGGCTTCTTTACAGGTACCAATTGCCTCTGATTTAGAAAAAACTTTTGAGGACGCTACGATTACATCGCCGGAAGATCGCTTACGCAATTTTGGACAAGAAGATCATGTTAGATGGTACGGACGTGATTATCCAGATCGTCTAACAGAAGTAGGATTTAGTATAACCAAAGAAAATATTGCTGAATCATTAAGTTCGGAAAAAATGGAACAATATGGGCTAAGAAGTGAAGAAGACTTATATTTTGGTACTAAAGCAGAGTAAGCTGTCAAGTATCTTTTTTCTCTATAATAGAATCGGGCTGCCTAATGTAAGAAAAAAATTTGGTTGCCTAAAATGCGACCACCATACTATCTAGAAATACTTCTCCTTAACGAAGGTGATTGAAAAATACTCGCTCTAAATTTTGTTGTTTATGGGTTATTCGTTTTTAAAGTGGTAATGTTTGAAATATTACGAAACTAGCCCAACTAAATCAACTTGTATGGTGCGTCAGGCTTTCGTTATAGGGCGATGATCGAGGGTTAGGGATAGTAGAACACCTAACTAATTGTGACCAGCGGCGAGAGTCCTATCTGATTTTAATTTTTTCTACAGTGCCACGACAAATGTAAATTAGGTGACCATCCCTTGTTGAAAAATTTGCTATTAATAAGATAAGCGGGCCAAATCCCGATCGATCGCTCCTAGGATAATTTAAGCATCTGCCGTTCATCGAAGGCAGCAAAGTAAAGCGTTTTTCGCTTTTTTGGACGATGGCTTACGCCCCGCTACGCTACGACCTTTTGGCAAAATAATACTTCTGGAGGATGACATGAACTATACATTTGAAATCCTGGGCGTATCTCCAACTTTAACTTTTTTTAACCAGCAGCAAGAATTGCTGCAACAAAAGCAGCCGTCGGGTGTAGAATACTTGGCAAACCGGAAGTGTACTCTGGATGCGTTTGTGGCATCCGTGGAGACAGTTTCTCCAGATCGCGGCTGGGATGTCGATCGAGTTGTAGACACCGTGATTAGTTTCTGGATGAACAACTCGGATAGCATCCAGTATTGGAAGCACAGGCTGCAGGATGCAGGCAGCGAAAACTTGTTAGTAGCGAGAGTAGGCGATATCAAGTCTTTGCAAGCTGCCTTTGAATCGCTGCTGGGCGAATAGGAAAATCGGGAATTGCGAAAAAGTCGATCGACTTTTTCGCAAAAATCAACTCAACAGTCTATTAGCAATTCCCAATTCCCCTGATTCGCGACACGGAAGTTGCAGATATACAATATCTGTTTCTTCCACCCTCCATCATCCACCTGCCATCTGCCTTCAACATCTGCCTTCAACATCTGCCTAATGACTGATTTCTTCGCAATTCCCAAATATTATGTCTCGTTCTAAAGCCCTACAATCGTATATTTTTGTCCGCTTGCTCCTCGCACCGTTAATGTTGTGGACAATCACCACAGCAGTATTTTTATTGTTGCGGGCCACTCCGGGCGACCCCATAGATGCCATTCTCGGCTCGCGGGCTCCGGCAGCGGCAAAAGAAGCAATGCGAACTCAACTCGGCCTCGACGCACCCCTGTGGGAGCAATATTTCAAATACATGAAAGACTTATTCAGTCTGAACTTGGGAACCTCAATCACCACTCGCGGACAAACCGTGTGGCAAATTATCGGAGACTATTTCCCCGCTACAGTGGAATTAGCAGTTTGTAGCATGGCCATAGCTTTAATTGTCGGCATCAGTATCGGTTCCCTGGCAGCATCCCGCCCCAACACTATTTTCGATGCTGCAGGCCGTTTGTTTGGCATTATCACTTACTCGCTGCCGGCTTTTTGGGCCGGCATGGTTTTGCAGTTGATTTTCGCGGTGCAGTTGGGCTGGTTCCCCTTGGGAACTCGCTTTCCCGTGACATTCCCAGCCCCCCAAGGCTACACAGGACTGTACACGATTGACAGTCTCCTGAGCGCTAACCCCGGTCAGTTTCTCACAAGTTTGCATTATTTGGCACTTCCGAGTTTGACGCTGGGCATTCTTTTGAGCGGCATTTTCGAGCGCATTGTCAGGGTGAATCTCAAGCAAACTTTGCAAGCAGATTATGTCGAAGCAGCTAGAGCTCGCGGAATTCCTGAATTGCAGATTTTATGGGCTCACGCTCTGAAAAATGCGCTGATTCCGGTGATTACTGTCTTAGGATTAACTTTTGCTGCACTGTTGGGCGGTGCTATTTTAACAGAGGTTACTTTTTCTTGGCCGGGGTTGGCAAATCGCCTTTACGAAGCGATTAGCTTGCGGGATTATCCAACTGTTCAAGGTATTGTGGTGTTTTTTGCGGGAATTGTCGTAATTGCCAGCATTGTAATTGATATTTTGAATGCTTACATTGACCCGCGAATTCGGTATTAAAGGAAGTTAGTTGTTATGATATGATGTCCGGTCAATTACCCGTAAAAAAAGGGTTGCAGTGAGGACTAAAATTCTCACTACCAACCCTTTTTCTTTTGGTCGATCGACCGGAAATGATACAGCATAATGGCTCTTCCTTACTTACTGTGCCAAACTATTGGTTTAAGTAGTTGAAAATCAACCTATGTCTGAATTTAAGAAAAAACGGCTAAAATCAACTAAAACAATACCAGAAATCTTTGCTATATCAGAATTTGTGCCATTATTTTTAGATAAATTAGCACAGTAACTAAGGAAGAGCCAGTATGGTGTACAGCGCGCGCCTTACCACTACAGATGGTGTCAAAATAGATTCCTTGTGTCCAAGACTGTATCCGTTGTACCGCAGAATTCAAAACATCTGTGGCTTGACAACGCAAAAATCGTGTAATATACTGTAATTTATTGTAGTCTATCAATTCTTACTGCCATGAAGCTAACTGCTGGTTGCTAACCCATCCCGATCGATTTCCAACGCTCTGTGCTTTAAAAACTACGAAAGCCAAAGATTTGAATTGGGTAGCGACCTCTCGATCGTACTGCGATCGAGCGTCCAGCACTACGAGGACGGCTCAGCAAACCCAGATGGAGCAGAAATATGCAAAAGAAAGCAATTCTCAACGCAGCTAATTTGACCTGCGAAGTCGCACCCACACGGACTTTGTTCGCAGATATCACTGTTGCGATTCATGAAGGCTCGCGCATTGGCTTAGTCGGTCGCAACGGCAGCGGTAAATCGACCTTGCTCAAGCTACTTGCCGGACAACTAATCCCGCAGATTGGCACAGTCGCGAGGACAGGTAGTGTTTACTATCTGCCTCAAGTCAGTACCCTGAATCTGTCTGCATCGAATGAATTGGTACTGGACTGGATCGCTTCTCATTCGGATGACTGGTGGACGGTGACGACGTTGCTAGAGGAGAAGTTTACCTCGGAAGTCTCCCTATCTCAGCCTCTGAGCACAGTTAGCGGCGGAGAACTGACGAAACTTTGGTTGGCGATCGCTCTATCGAAGCAGCCTGATATTCTGTTGTTAGATGAGCCAACAAATCATTTAGACCTGTTAACCCTGGAACAATTGCAGACAGCACTGCAAGAATTTTCTGGTGCTTTCGTTATTGTCTCGCACAAGCCGTTTTTTCTCGATCGCACCGTCGATACGATTTGGGAATTAACGCCAGCGGAATTAAAGGTTTACGGTGGGAACTACTCCTTCTACCGATCGCAAAAAGAAACCGAACATCAAGCCGCATTACGCGCCCACGAAGTAGCGCGAAAAGAACTAAAGCGAGCGAAAACATCAGCAGCTCATGAACAACAACGAGCCGCCCAATCTCGCCAACAAGGTCGCAAACGTGCCGACAGCATTCCGAAAATTCTCGCTGGTGCGTGGAAGCGACAAGCTGAAGTAACGGCAGGAATTGCTAAGAAAAAACATGAACTAGCCGTAGAACAAGCAACTAATCAAGTTACCGCAACCAAAATCAAAACGACGAAAACAACCCGGGTTAAATTAGAAGAATGCAGTCACAAACACAAAAATTTAATCGATATCGAAGGTGCTGATTTGAGATTAGGAGCGCGCCGATTAATCAAAAACATTCAGCTTCATGTATCGTCAGAATCGCGCATTGCCATTGCTGGAAAGAACGGCTCAGGAAAATCCTGTTTAGCTCAAGCCATTCTAGGAATGGAGAGAACTCCAGCAATTTTAGAAGCCGGTGAAATTGCCATAAAATCTGCCATAAAAGGGGTATATCTCGATCAAAGCTATGAAATGGTCGATCGCTCTCGGACAGTCCTAGAAAATATGCAAATGGCAAACCCAAACTTAGACTATCAATTGCTGCGACAGCAATTAGGAAATTTTCTATTTTTTAATGATGAGGTGAACAAGCCTGCATCTGCCTTAAGCGGCGGTGAGTTAGCGAGATTAGGGCTGGCTGCGATCGGCATTTCTCAAATTGATTGGCTCATTTTAGATGAACCAACAAATAATTTGGATTTGGAAACAGTGAATCAGATTGTTGATGGAGTCAATGAGTTTCAGAGCGCCCTCTGGGTCATTTCCCACGACCTCGACTTTCTCAGCCGCATTGGAATCACACAAGCCTACCAACTCCACAACGGCCAACTTCAGCCGCTGATCCATCAACCGCATGAGTTGGAACGTTATCATCAGGAATTACTTGAGATGCAAATGTCTTAATTCTGAAGCTCAGTGGCGCAGCCTACATCAGCAGGAATAGCAAAAGCTCCTATTTTGGGAAGAAGACAATTTCTAGTTTCTGGGCAATACTGGATCAAACACAGTTCAATATTTGAGGAAACGCTGATGAGAATATTGCGAACAATCGCCGCTCTATCGGCTGCCTTGACCCCACTGGTGGCTGAAGCTGCCTTTAGCCGTCCCATGCCGGGAACAGCCGATTTTCCCAGAGCCTCAAACCCCCAAGTAAATGTGCCTGTTTGTTTCATCGAAACTCCAGGCGGCACAACTTTTGATTTAGTCAGCTTGTGCGGCAGCAATGCTGCTCCCCAAAACACTGCTCCGGTTGCGGGCAACCCCGCCAATGCTCCTGCAAATAACCCCAATGGGGCTGCTCCGGCTGCTGCCCCGAACCCTAACAGCGTCACCAGAGATGCTGTCGGCACGCCGATAACTACTCCAACAGGCACGGCAAATCCCAACAATCAGAATAATCAGAATCCGGGAACTGCGCCCAATACCAATCCCAATAATCTCAATCCGGGAACTTCACCAACCACCAATCCCAATAATCTCAATCCGGGAAGTTCGCCCTATACCACTCCCAATAATGCCAATCCGGGAACTTCGCCGAATACCAATCAGAATAATCTCAATCCGGGAAGTTCGCCGACTACCAATCCCAATAATAGTGCGTCTCCCACGGGTGGAACTGCTGGTGACAGCAACAGCGATTTAGTTCCCAATCCCAATCTCAATCTTCCGAGAGTGCCCCCGAGTTCCTTTGGCCCTGGAGGTGTTGCACCGACTAGAGATGCGATTGATGGCCCCCGCCAGTAATAGGCGAAGTGTCAGAACTTTCATCACAGAAACCGGGTTGCTCGGAAACGTTCTGTTTTTCAGGGATAGTTCACCCGCGAGAAAGCCGGAATATTTATTTGCCTGCTTAATATTGCTCTCAGGTGCGATCGGCATATTTTGTAGCAGAGTAGCGAAATAAAAGTTAAGCTAAGAGCTTGTAGACGCTATTGACCGAACACTCTTTCAAAACTGGACAACCAGGTAGAAGCAGTGATAGATAGCTAGCTTTAATCCGTAACAGGATTAGCGATCAGCAAAGGTTAAAATTATTACCAGGCGGGTGCTCGCCAGCTCCAAGTTCTCAAGCTAAACCATTAAACAGGCATATTTTTGTTAAGCCAGTGTGGTTGAGAAAGTACCGACTGATAACATGAGCGAGACAAAATTAACCCGATTATTCGGAGGGTCTTCACGAGCAAAATATTTGTTTTAAATTTCAACAAAATTGCTCTAGACCCGATCGCACTTGAGGAGGACATCTAGTGTCAAACTTAGTTCAACGCTTAGAAATAACCGCTCATCCGCAACTAGAAAAATCCCTCGGCTATCGAGGAGACAGTCGCTGGGTAGCTTGGCGCTGGGAACCCGACATTGAGCAACTTATATCCAGCGACGGCAAAACAGTCGGCACTGGCAATAATATGGCTTGGCTGGTGTTTTTGCAGCACGATTTAGTCGCTCCTGCGGTACAAGAGTACAACCTGGGCGAGGGCGATCGCTACTGGCTGCTTTTAGACACAGCAACTAGAAATCTCTACGTCGGCGAAGGGAAAACTGTTCAAAGTCTGCTCGAACAGCCGGAAAGTTTAGGTTTATTGGCCTGTCTCGATGGTGGCAATGCCGATCGACAAACTGGTGAAACTTGGCAGCAAACCTTATCTCAACTAACAGCCAAACCAGTTGTTCGCCACCTGACAAATGCCCTTCCTTTCGGTATCGCGGCAGCTTTAATCGGTGCTTTAGGCATCGGAACCGGATTGTGGGTAGTGCCGGCGGTGCAGCAGAAAATAGCCGAAAAAGCTGCTTTTATTTCCCCAATTAGTTCTGGCGCCAACTGCGGGCTTGGCGGTTCCGACGATTTTTCAGGTTATATCGGTTCCTCAAGCGGAAACAAAGAACTTCATTTAATAGGCGTTTACGAAGCCAATGCGGATCACAAGAACCGAGATTTATCACAAAGTGCGATCGAAGTCAAAGTAGAACGCCGAAACAAGCCGATAATTCTCGCACTTTCAGCCTACGAACCGGTGCAATGGAACATTACCGCAGAACCGGGCGCAGTTATCGAAAAAATCATTGTTAACGGATACCACAACCAAACTGTTTCAGGAGTTTCGGGAATTCCAATTGAAGAGCACAGCTACGAAGAAACCGGAGACAATCTCGGCGACTTTATCTACAAGTGGGGTGCTACCCCTGAAAGTAGCAATACTTCTTCCCTCGTGACTAAATTGGAACAGAAAAACCGCACCAGTTTAACTTCTTTTCAAGGATGCTATAGAGGTAAAAACTTTAGTATTAATTGAGAGCAGCGAGAAACCGCGACAAGTTATACGATTTCCGATTTTCGATAGGGAATAACTGATTAGATATGGATTTGGAATTTGTTACAGTTCCCTGCTTTTTTTTACAGGTGTTAAAACCTATCCCCCTAAAATCACAAAACCCGCGCCGGCGGGTTTTTTATTGAGAGTTAAAGTTATTTGCACCTCTATGGTATGATATCCGGTGGTGCGATCGCCAATTCCCCATTCTCACAATACTAATAAATTTCTTATGAAATACTGGTACGAAACGCTCGCAGTAGCACAGCGGATTTTAATTGAATTGGGGAGGCGGCGACGCAGCTTAGTATTGTGGAGTATTTTTCCAGTTTCTATCTTGCTAATTAACGGTTTAATTTTAAAAGAACGGGCTAATCTCACCACAGCAAAAGCCTTTGAAGTTGCTGCACCTGCAAGCTTAGTAGGAGCGGCTTTATTTTTTAGCTGTCTCGGTGGTAGCGTAGCAACCGTAGTAGCAGAGCGAGAACAGCATACCCTCAAACGCTTGTTTATTTCCCCGCTGAGCGGCACTTCCTACTTTTTAGGAATTTTCCTGGCCCACAGTTGCATCGGCATCGGTCAGGTAATTTTAGTATACACGATCGCCTCTTTTTTAGGAGCGCAATTTCAAGGCTCTATCCTGTTAGGATGTGCGATTATTCTGCTCAGCATTGTATCTTATGTAGGTGTAGGCTTTATTCTCGGCACCCAGTTTGCGAGGCGCACAGAAGATGTCAACTCCCTAGTAGCAGCTTTCGGCGTTCCTTTATTGATTTTAGGAGGTGCATTTTTGCCAACTTCGCTGTTTCCCCAAAGTCTGCTGGAACTCGCCCAGTACAATCCAATTTATCACATGAACGAAGCGCTGATGGGCGTGTGGGCTGACGGCAAAGATTTGGCTGATATTTCAGAACACTTCTGGTATTTATTCATATTTTCTATAGCCATGATTGCAGGTGGATGGCTTTCTTACCGCAGGATGCTGAGAGTAGAAAGAAGACTTTAAAACTATCTCATTATATCGTAATTATTCATCTCTCTCTTCTCTTCCTCTGCGCCCTCTGCGCTCTCTGCGGTTTAATCGTTCATAAACAACCGTAAATATATAAAATAATACGGAGAATTAAAGCAGTGCTGCAAATAGAAAAGCTAAACAAGTCCTACGGCGAACGTTCAGTGCTTAAAGATTTAACACTCCACATCCAAGCTGGAGAAATTTACGGTTTGCTCGGACAAAACGGGGCGGGTAAAACTACAACTATCAATATTTTATGCAATTTGCTAAATGCCGACAGCGGTCAAGTTTCTATTAATGGCGAACCTGTTTCCGAAGCTACAAAATCCTTAATAGGGGTAGCGCCTCAAGAAAATTTGCTTTACAAAAGCCTTAGCTGCGAAGAAAATCTCAACTTTTTTGCTCAAATTTACGGCTTAGAGCGCAAACAGCGGCGCTATCAAGTAAGACACTGTTTGAAAGCAGTAAATTTGACAGATAGAGCTACAAGCCCGGTGGAAACTTTGAGCGGAGGAATGCAGCGCCGTTTGAATATTGCGGTGGCTTTGGTACACCAACCTAAATTAGTAATTTTAGATGAACCGACAACGGGTTTAGATATTGAGGCTCGCTATGAAATTTGGGAGTTAATTCAGCGATTGCAATCGGAAGGAATTACAATTTTGCTAACAACTCACTTGTTGGATGAAGCTGAGCGTCTTTGTCAGAGAATTGGAATTTTGAAAAATGGCAATATTGTTGCTGAGGGCAGTTTGGAGGAGTTGCAAAAACTAATTCCGGCTCAAGAAATTATCGTGGTAAAAACCGACGAAGAAGCTGAAGTCATCGCCCGCGCTAAACAATACAGTTTCATCCCCCACCGCTACGGTAGCGATTTAGCTTTTTGGCTGCCGGAGCGTTTAGAATTAAAAGAGATTATTTTGCTGTTCGACGGGATTTCTATTGACTCAATCGCTCGGTATCCGGTGCGGTTAGAACATATTTATGTCGAAGTTACCAAACAAACTGCATCTTAATCTGCGTTCATCAGCGTACATCCGCCACCATCTGCGGTTAAAGTTCCAAAGTAATTAACTGAGCAATTTCATCCGTTTGAAAACCCAACGCCATCGGCTTTTGCACTGCCGGAATCACCTGCACATCATAAAGTTCTGTGACAATTCCTTCAAACCGCAACCAGTGAACGATCGCCCCAGTAGTCAAATCGATCGCCATCATACCACAGCGAGGCTCAGCATCCTTGGCTAGCAACAACTCATCCAATTCTAAACCGCTAAAAGTGTTGTCACCACCCCGAGGTTTCGAGAGTCCAACAATTGCCCAATTTTGCCAAAAAGCTAGTCCTCGCACGTATCCCGGACAAAACGCAATCGCCTCAAATTTCCCTGTATCTAAATCCACATATCCTAATTCGCCTCTCCCCGAATTCAGCAACCACAATTTGTCTTGATACCAGCGCGGTGAGTGTGGCATTGACAATCCTGTGACGATAATATCATTAGATTCAATATCAATAACTATACCGCCATTTTTTCTGCGATCGCGCCAGCCATCCACCACATCCGACTGACTCGACGCTGTGACATATTTCGCTTCCCCAGCCACCATCGCCAAACCGTTGAGGTGACAGCGGTCTTCGTTGATGTATTGTGAGATAAAACCGGGTTTCCAGAGAGGTTTGCAACTGTGGCGATCGCTCACTGTAGCGATACAATTAAACAAAGTGCTAATAAAAATGATTTGATTATTTTTATCGACTGCGATATCGTGAATGTCGATATCTCCTGTAGTATAGCCGATTCTGGGTATATATAATTTATCGTATCCTTGGTATAATTTCCCGGCTTCTAAGACATTATCTAATTGCCAGAGTTGATATTTTGAACTTAAATAAAGGCGTTCCGGCGTGCAGTAAAGCCCCATTGCGCGATCGAATATTCGCCAAAAAGCCGAGATTCTGTTGGTTTCTGGCACAGCACCAATTAACATTAACCTGCTGGTTTGATAGGTGGTGCAAGCGAGGCTGATTTGTTGTTGAGTTAGCCAAGATGGAAAATCGCGATCGCCAAAAATCTCGTGTTCGTGGGTTGTGTTGAAATTTGTGCGATCGTCATTATTCATAGAATTACTGAGCATAATTGCCTAAAATCAATAATTTCATAAACTCGCTCCGACTTCGACTTTTTATAATTCCCATAAAATAGCCAGAGAAGTATAAAGATTTAGTAAATGAGAAGCTCAAACTCTGACAGTACGATCGCACCCTGTTAAGCTCCTAGTAATTAAAAGTTTAGGGTGTCATCCTTTACCAGATAGGAATACCGCCATCGCAATCGAATCAGGCGATCGCTTTTAGCAGCTCAAAAATCAGTAATTCTACTCAAAGCAAAAACAGATGAAAACTCTAACTCAACTTAACAAAAAAAATCTCTTTGTGGGTTCCATTAGCAACAAACTAAGCTCGATCGTCATTCTTGACCCCACAGTACCCGACAGCAACTACATAGCCCAAGGCATCAAACCAGACACAACCACTTACATCCTGGAAAGCCAGCCTGATGCCATAGAGCAAATCACCACAATCCTAGCTCAGCATACAGGCATCGAATCGCTACACATCATCACCCACGGTAGCCCCGGCAACATTTACTTAGGTACAACAGAACTCAACAGCAGCAATATCGAAAACTACAGTCAACAGTTGCAACAGTGGCGAAACGCCCTCACTGCCAACGCCAGCATCATCTTGTATGGCTGTAACGTAGCAGCCGGGAAATCCGGGCACCAATTCCTGACTCAACTCCACCAACTCACAGGCGCAAACATCGCCGCTAACTCCCAACCTACAGGTAACTCAGAACTAGGTGGCACCTGGGACATTCCGCAACTCATCCCCCCATCAAGCCAAAGGGCGAAACTGGCGATCGCAGAAACCACCCTCAAAACCTACAGTGGCGTACTCGGCTTCGCCCCCAAAGTAGACTTCACAACTGGCTCTGGCCCCAACTTGGTAAGCATCGGCGACATCAACGGCGACGGAAAACCTGACTTAGCAACGGCGAACTTCAACAGCGCCTCCCTCCTGCTCAACACCACCGCCACAGGAGCCACCACTCCCACTTTCGCCCCCAAATTTGACTTGATTACTGGCGTTGCCGTCAGAGGCATCAGCATCGGCGACATCAACGGCGACGGGAAACCTGACTTAGCTTTGGCGAACATCAACGAAAACAGCGTCTCCATCCTGCTCAACACTATCCCCACCGGGGCCACCTCCCCCACTTTCGCCCCCCAAGGCAGCTTCGCAACTGGCCTTAACCCCGGAGCCATTAGCATCGGCGACATCAACGGCGACGGGAAACCTGACTTAGCTGTGGCGAACAGCAGCGAAAACAGCGTCTCCATCCTGCTCAACACTACCCCCACCGGAGCCGCCTTCCTCACTTTCGCCTCCCAAGTTCCCTTCCCTACTGGCTCTTTCCCCTTCTCCGTCAGCATCGGCGACATCAACGGCGACGGGAAACCTGACTTAGCAACGGCGAACCGCGACAACAGCACCGCCTCCATCCTGCTCAACACCACCCCCACCGGAGCCTTCACCCCCACCTTCGCCACCAAAGTTGACTTCACAACTGGCAATAGCCCCCAATCCGTCAGCATCGGCGACATCAACGACGACGGGAAACCTGACTTAGCAACGGCGAACCGCGACAACACCGCCTCCATCCTGCTCAACACCACCCCCACCGGAGCCGCCACCCCCACTTCCGCTACCCAAGTCCCCTTCGCTACTGGCACTAACCCTGCTTCCATCAGCATCGGCGACTTCAACGGCGATGGGAAACCTGACTTAGCAACGGCGAACGCCGGCAGCAACACCGCCTCCATCCTGCTCAACACCACTCCCACCGGAGCCTCCACCCCCACTTCCGCTACCCAAGTCCCCTTCGCTACTGGTAATAACCCCGCTTCCATCAGCATCGGCGACTTCAACGGCGATGGGAAACCTGACTTAGCAACGGCGAACTCCGGCGGCGACAACCTCTCCATCCTGCTCAACACCAGCCCCAAAGTTATTGGTCTCATTGCCACAACCCCTGACGGCAGCTACGGCGTCGGTGCCACCATCCCCATCACCGTCACCTTCGATTCTGCTGTCAACGTTACCGGCACACCCCAACTGCAACTAGAAACCGGTACAACCGACCAATTTGCCAATTACGCCTCTGGTAGCGGCAGTACAACTCTCACCTTCAACTATGTAGTGCAAGCAGGAGACACCTCTCCTGACTTAGAATATCTCGCCACCAATTCTCTCACCCTCAACGGCGGCACAATTAAAGAGACTGCTGATACAGCCTTTGATGCCGTCTTAACTCTTCCGGCTTTAGCCTCAGCTAACTCCCTCAGCGGTAGCAAAGCCATAGTTATTGATAACATTGCACCCACAGTTGCCTTAACATCAACTTCAGCAACCACAGTCAACGGTTTATTTAGCGTCACCGCTACCTTTAGTGAAAATGTGACTGGGTTTGATAATACTGATATCACCTTAGCCAACGCTACTGTCGGTAATTTTGTCACAGTTGATGCGAGAACTTACACCTTTGATGTCACTCCCAGTGCTAGTGGTAATGTCACAGTTGATGTCCCTGCTGCCAAAGCTACGGATAATGCGGGTAATAATAATACCGCTGCAACTCAACTAACTCGTACTGCTGATATTACCGCACCTGATGTTACCCCACCTAATGTTGCCTTAACATCAAATTCAACACCAACAGTAACTGGTTTATTTAGCGTCACTGCTACCTTCACTGAAGATATCACCGGATTTGATAATACTGATATCACCGTAGCCAATGCCACTGTCGGTAATTTTGTCACAGTTGATGCGAAAACTTACACCTTTGATGTCACTCCCAGTGCTAGTGGTAATGTCACAGTTGATGTACTTGCAGCTAAAGCTACGGATAATGCGGGTAATAATAATACCGCTGCAATTCAACTAACTCGTACTGCTGATATTACGTTACCAGTAACACCAACTCCAACGCCAACGCCAACGCCAACGCCAACACCAACACCAGTAACGCCAACCCCAACACCAGTCACACCAACGCCAACACCAACACCAGTAACGCCAACCCCAACGCCTACACCAACACCAGTAACGCCAACGCCAACGCCTACACCAGTAACGCCAACACCAACACCAGTAACGCCAACTCCAACGCCTACACCAGTAACACCAACTCCAACACCCGTAACGCCAACTCCAACACCAGTAACACCAACTCCAACTCCAACACCAGTAACACCAACACCAACGCCAGTAACACCAACGCCAACGCCAGTAACACCAACTCCAACTCCAACACCAGTAACGCCAACGCCCACGCCAGTAACACCAACTCCAACTCCAACACCAGTAACGCCAACGCCAACACCAGTAACGCCACCTCTTAACAATCAACCGCCCATCGTCAATAAACCAATATGGGATCAAAGTCGTGCTACTGGATTTTCTAGCAATACCGCTTTTGTCTTTGCTCCTGACACATTTATCGCTCCAAATCCGGGCGATACTATTACCTATACAGTCACCGCCCTAGATAATAATTCTGTCGCCGAGGGACAAGATTATATTTGGACGCAAGGCGTAAATGGGGGTCAGTACAAGCGGAAAACAGAAAATGCTTCCGTAACTACTATTCCGACAATATTTGACGGGCCTAATGCTTCGCTAAAATTTGACCCGACTACCCGCACTCTCAGTCAAGTAGCAGGAAATAATTTATTTTTACCACAATGGGTAGAAGTTAAAGCTACTAGCAATAATGGTAAGAGTGTCAGTGAATTATTGCATCTTCAAGGCTGGAACTGCACGGGTTTTGTGATTGACGACTATATTGCCGGTGCTAATGTCTTCTTTGATGCTAACAAAAATGGTACGATAGATCCGAACGAACCCAAAGGGACAACTGACAGTCAAGGTGCATTTGGTTTTGATATTCCTTTTGGCAATTTTGACACGAATAATAACGGTAAACTCGATCCCAATGAAGGTAATTTAGTCGCTTTTGGCGGTACTGACATCGGTACGGGTTTACCCCTAGAAACGCCGCTAAAAGCGACACCAGATGCAACAGTAATTAATTTACTGACTAGCATCTTAGCTGAATTAGCCGATCGCGGTTTAACCGTCAACGAAGCGAATGCCAAAGTCACTAGCGCTTTCGGTATTCCCAGCGACATACCGCTGAATTATGTCGATCCGATCGCAGCTACCCAAGGCGGACAACCGGGCGCTAAAGCTGCATTAACGGCGATGCTTGTAGCCCAAAACTCGATTACTCAAGCTGCGGGATTAATTGAAGGTGCGAGTAATCTGACTATGGGTGATGCTGTCAAGCAAATAGTTAGTACGATCGCCGATCGCATCCAAACAGGAACGTTAGATTTCACCAAATCTGAAGAAGTGGCAGCCTTACTGACAAAGGTAGCCGATCGAGTGAAAGCGATCGATCCTAATTTTAACACCCAAGAGATATCAGTGGCGGCACCAGCATTAGCGCAGGTAATAGCAGCATCTAATCAACGGATTGTAGGGGCGATCGCGACTAATACCGATCTGACACAACTGCAAAAACAAGTAGCAGTCATCCAAAAAGTTGCTTTAGGTGCAACAACTGAAGACTTTAAAGCATTTGGTGCGGGTCAAAAAACCCTTGATTCTCTAGTTGCAGAAAACACTGGTAAAGCGTTAGATGAACAAATTTTGAATGGTGGTAATACGACACCAACACCAGTCACAACTCCAACACCAGTCACAACTCCAACACCAGTCACAACTCCTACGCCAGTCACAACTCCTACGCCAACTGATACACCAACTCCAACTGATACGCCAACTCCTACAACAACTCCAATTCCAACTGATACGCCAACTCCCACAACAACTCCAATTCCAACTGATACGCCAACTCCCACAACAACTCCAACTCCAACTGATACGCCAACTCCAACTCCAACTCCGATCGCACTACCGACACTTTCACCCACAGGGGAAGTGCAAATTGCGATCGCAATGCCAAAACCATCGGTATCAAGTAATGTGCGATCGGGTTTACCAGAAAACACCCTATTAGGTGATGTTTACCTACTAACAGATGGCAACGATACCAGCATCCCACCAGAAGCATTAGGTTTAACCATATTTGCTCTCTCTGGTAACGACTCATTAACAGGTTTAGAATCACCAGATACCTATTTTGCTAATCAAGGAGAAGATAATCTGGTAGGTGCAGGTGGTGACGATCAACTATTTGGCGGTAAAGGTTCCGACTCGATCGATGGCGGTATTGACAACGATTTTGTTAATGGGAATAATGGTAACGATATCCTGCTAGGAAGTGATGGCGATGATACCCTGCGCGGTGGTAAGCAAGATGATATCTTATCAGGCGGCGGGGGTAACGATATCCTGAATGGCGATTCCGGTTTTGATATCCTCACAGGTGGCGCAGGGAATGATATCTTTGTATTACAAGATACGGCTAATGACCTATCTCAAGCCGCTCTGATTACTGACTTCACTTCCGATGATAAAATCAAGTTAATTGATGTCACTTTCAGTCAATTAACTTTTGAGTCAGTTAATGTCATCTTAGATGGTGCAACTGCTGTAGTATCAACCGCAATCAAATCTGGGAATGACTACTTGGGAGTGGTTTATAATCTGAATCCAACGGCTCTTAATAGTAGCTCTTTCTTGTAAGATTGCTGAGGAAGATACTATTTTGATAATATAGCCTTTCTCAGAAAGATGAGGTACTCATGGGCATAGGGAATAGGGAATAGGGAATAGGGCATAAGGCATACCTCACTTTTTTAAGAACCGCTATATCTGCTAATTGCCGGCTGATTTAAGAAAGAAAGAAAAGTGCGATCGCCCATTCGATCCAAAAGGGCGATCGGGAGCATCTCAGTTATGAAATGAGTATAAATACCTCGAACAAAAATGTGACATAATAGAGAGGTAGTAAGCAAACA
>NZ_JAUBTB010000105.1:0-22495 GCF_036704965.1 Microcoleus sp. F10-B2
TTTGGCTGGCATACATTCTAACTAATGAGCGCTTATTTTATATTTATATTATACAATCTAGCTGCGTATCAGCTTACCGACGCATAACCACAGCAGAAAAGCCATGATTGCTCCCGCAAATCTCAGCCGCATCAGCATCCCTCCTTTGGAAAATGGCGATTTGCTCACCCGTGCCGAATTCGAGCGACGCTATACAGCAATGCCGGGACTCAAAAAAGCAGAATTGATCGAAGGAATTGTTTATCTGGCTTCATCCTTACGCTTTGAACCCCACGCCGAACCCCATGCTCGCCTGATAACTTGTCTTGGCTTCTATGCTGCTTTTACCAAACATACTCGGCTTGGCGATAACCCCACCGTGCGTCTTGATGTGGATAACGAACCCCAGCCCGATGCTGTACTGCTAATTGATTCCCGACGCGGCGGTGCAACTAGCCTCAGTGATGACGGCTACATTGTAGGCGCGCCGGAATTTGTTGCCGAAATTGCTGCTAGTACGGCTACGATCGATCTGCGGGACAAAAAGCGAGTTTACCGCCGCAGCACCGTGAGAGAATATCTCGTTTGGCAAGTAATCGATCGCCGGATTGATTGGTTTTCCTTGCAGGAAGAAGAATATATTTCTCTGCTACCCGATGCAGAAGGAATTATCCGCAGCCGAGTTTTTCCGGGGTTGTGGCTGGCTGTTTCAGCACTCTTAGACGGGGATATGCCAAGTGCGATCGCAACTCTTCAAACAGGATTAAACAGTGCCACGCACCAAGAGTTTGTCCAACAGTTAGCTGCTTTCCCAAATCCCGTTTTGTAGAGACGCTACAAATCGCATCTCTACAACAACTAATCGCCCTACAACCGGCAAGTTTGCCGTGCCCTTTCATCCTCCGGTTCTTGCCACCCAAAAGCAAAATGACTCACCGCATTAATTTGCGGCGTCGCCGAGCGAATTGCCCGCATTTGAATCTCCAAAGACGGCCGATTTTTCAGAGGTTTTCCCCAATCTCCAGCAATGGCAGGAATGATTTTTGCTCCCGCAGGCGCTAAGCTCACTGTCCGCTGCACCTGCGGCACAATGCAGCTTACATCCCCGCAATTTCCGTAAGACATGGCGTGGAATTCCACAGCAGCCGGAAAATTGTCCCAAGGCTGCAATCTCGAATCATATCCCCCTTGATTTATCGCTTGATTTGCAGTGGGAAAAAACACTGCTCCTACAGGAATTCCCATCCTTTGAGCTGGTTGAATTGCTATCCCAAAAAAATCTAAAATCCCTTGGACTGCGTGAGCAACACTCAGTTTCCACAGGTCTTTTTGCAGAGTGCCGGTATCGGGAAGCCGCGGTGTCGGTTTTGGTGTGGGAGTTGCAGGGTTTGGCTTGTTAGCGGCGGGAGTTGTTGAGGCTGTTCTTGATGCGGCATTCTCCCTTCTAGAAGGTGGAGTTGCTACTGACATCGCCTGCGGAATTCGACCCTGCCAAAGAGGTTCTCGCTCAGTTGGATACTGTTTAACTACTGCTTGAACGTCATTAGTATTGATAAATCCTCTAGTCAAATATCGCTGAATTAAATCTCGCCCTTGCTGATTGCTAGCCCGCTGCAAAAGAACTTGCTGCGATGCTGGGCCGTAAATCCACAAGTCTTGAACTTTGGTAGCAACTGAAGCGGGTCCGATGCCCCTTAGATAGCGAATGTAGTCAAACAACATTCCTTGGGGCTTGCGCTTGAGTATTTGATTTACTAACAAAGTATAGTCTTGCCGTGCTTGTGGGTTGTACGGATCGATAAAGGCTTGATTGCCCGGAACTTCTCCGAAGTCCTCGTTAATTGCTGCGTATTCGCTTACTGTTAAACTTGTCTGATTTTTACCGTTGATAGCGAGGGTTTGCTGTCTGTCGGGACGCTGAGAATAGGTATAGCCAAAGTTCATTGTAAACAACCAAGCATAAACTTTTAAACCTCGCTGTTTGCCTTTGGCGATCGCCTTTTCTAACAAATCGTATTTCTCGTAACCGCGATTTCTCACAACAGAAGGCCAAGCCGTTGGATTGTCGGCTGCTGGGAGAAGCACTTGACCATCGTAAAACACTTCGACATAGACTTGGTTGTAGCCTTTATTCACAACTTTGTCTAATACTCGATCGAGTTCTCCGGGTCTGACATCGCAGGGATACAAACGCAGCCAAACTGCTTGGGTTTCCGGCCAAGTTTTTTGGCGGCATTCTGCTATTTCCCGCGCGTGTTTGCTCAAAACAGCAAAATATGCTTGCTGAGATTCCCGTTTTCCCGACAGTGCGGCGCGGCGCAAGTCTTCTTTTTGATTTACCTGTTCTTGGGATAATTGGCAATAGGCTGATGTTTGGGCAAAAGCTGGTTGATTTCCGATAAACGGCCAAACAAGCTGGCTGATGAAGCTACTGGTTAAAACAGCAGTTACCGCACTTAAAAAGCGTCGCTGGTGTTGAAAATTCGCGATGCGAGTTGGTGCAATTTTCATGGGAGAATTGAATGGGGTTTTCTGGTTTAAATTGGGTGGCGATCGCATTTTCGCGATCGCGCTCAACAAGCAGTTACAAATTTTCTACTTTTTTCGGTTGACCTAGTTATGGCACAAGTCGATCGCACAATGCAAATTCTATCTGGCGACTATTTATATCATGTGCGATCGAATAACGGCAGGCCAGATAAGACTCGCCGCTTCAAACCGCTACTCTACAAACGAAGTCCCTCCATAACATACTAAAGAATAAAATGGGTAAAAAGCCCGAAATTGAAATCATATCCAGTTCAATATTTCAGTATCTTTTCACTAAATTCTGCATAAAAAAGCGCCTGGGTACAGTGGGCGCTAAAAGCAGTTGATATTTCTACTAAAAATTGTTAATACTCAACTGTCAAGGATGAAAGATGAATCATTAAAATTATCTCGATCCCTAAATTTTGAGATTAAGATTCTCTGTTGAGAGCAGCTTCAACCTGCTGAAATTCTGACTCAAGACGCTTTTTCAACTTTTCAGGAACGGGACGGTTTGGATAGGAACTGTAATGTCCTGCCAAAGAGTTTAATGCCGTGCGCATTGTCGTGAAAGATGCCAGCTTAGTAAGAGCGGGATCGCGGCGGTAGGCAGCAAAAAAATCGTTGATGCTTGTGCGAGCCTTGGCTTGAGCGGCTGCTTTTTCCGGCGTGCCCTCTGGCAAAGTGAGCGCTGTTCTCAAGCTCTTCACTAATGCTAATGTATCTTGACCGTAATCTCCACTCAGAGTGGCCGGAACATTGGTACAGCCCGCTACGCCGATGACAACAACTAATACCAGGGCTAACAGACGGGAAATGTAATGCTTCATAAGGGTTAGAAAAATGGAAGCGAAAGCTGCAATCAAAATTAACCTTTATCCTATCTCGAATTGAGCTAATAATGCCAATTTTTCAATTTTTTTGTACCTTTACCATGAAACAGAAAATTTGTCAATCTAAAATCTAAAATCTAAAATCTAAAATCGATTGATTTGTCCAGCAACGACGGAGAGAATTTGGGTTTGTCGCAGCCACTGAGCGTCAAAAGCGCCTAGGTGAGTTGTAGTAATCAGAGTTTGAAATCGTTCTTGAATTGTTTCTAAAAGTTGATTTTGGCGGCTCAGATCTAGTTCTGCAAGTACGTCGTCGAGCAACAGTAAAGGCGCTTCGCCGACGACTTCTTCAATAAGCTGCAATTCGGCTAATTTTAATGCTAATACCAGAGTTCGCTGCTGACCTTGGGATGCGTACTGACGAGCTGGGGTATTGTTAATTGTAAATGTAATATCGTCGCGGTGGGGGCCGACTAAAGTGGTTCCTTGAAACTGTTCTGCGATCGCCCTTTTTTGAATTTTCTCTAAAAATGCTTGCCGCACTCCTTCGAGATTGTCTTTAGCGATTAATTCTGCACCTACTTCAATATTAGCATCGTATTTCACATCTAAAACTTCTGCGGAACCGCTAATTGAACGGTGCCAATTTCGAGCTAAAGGCATCAATCGCTCCAAAATTCGATCGCGCCTGCGGATCACGCGAGCGCCCGCTGTCGCCAACTGCGCGTCCCACAAAGCTAATTCTGAACTAGGAATGGGGAATGGGGAATGGGGAATGGGGAATTCTTTTCTATTTTCTTGTTCGGGATTTTCATATTCCATAGAGCGCATTTTGTCAAAATTTTCGGAAAATTCCGCTTTCCTGATTGCTTTAGAACGTTTCAATAGAGCGTTTCGCTGGCGCAAAATTTGGTTGTACTGCTGCAAAATGTGAGCGTAAATCGGTTCTAACTGAATGACTAGGCGATCGATCCAATTGCGCCTTCCTTCGGGCCCGCCGCGCACTAAGTCCAAATCCAAACAAGAAAATTGCACTACATTTAAAATGCTCAAAAAATCTAAATGGCGGCGCAGCGGTTCACCGTTGAGCTTCAGTGTCCGACGCGCCGCAGAGCGAAGAGTTAAAGCTAAGTCGATGGCTCCGGTTTGGCGTTCGAGTGTAGCATCAATTTGCCCGCTCGGCTTTGAGTCGAGTATTAAATCGCGATCGCGCCCTACTCTGTGGCTTTTTAATGTAGAAAGTAACTCTACCGCTTCTAACAAGTTAGATTTTCCTTGAGCGTTGTTTCCTACTAAAATGGTTTTGGGAGCGTCAAACGCTACCTTTTGATCGAAGTAGTTCCGAAACTGCCGTAGGTGCAGCGTTTTCAAATACATAATATTAGTAATCTGTAATCGGTAATTAGTAATTAGTAATTGGTAATTGATAATTGGTAATTGGTAATACAGTCACCGTAGGGTGCAGGGGCCGGCGCACCTTAAAGGTTTGCAACCGCGAGCGTTTGCGATGGAGATTTTCGGGGAGCGTAGCGATCGCAATCACATTATAACTAAGCAATAAATATTTTATTTTGACACACAATCTATTTAGTCTTCATAGCAATGACTTTCGCTGCTATCCAGGGGTTTTGAACCCCTGGCGAATGTTGAGAATTGCGCCAATGCCAGCGGTATAACGAATAATGAAACATCGCTCATTATCCGTCAGGCGTTAACACTATTTTCGAGTTTTGTAAAAGCGCACGAACAGTTTTTCCAGTTCAATCCAGACAAACATGAGCGCACTAAAGCCGAAGCAAACCAGCAACTCAAACGGCGTTAAATAATGAGTGCCAAAAAAGGATCTCAGCGGCGGAACGTAAATCAGCATTAATTGCAAAGCAGTAGTAACAATTACAGCTCCCCAAACAAAAATATTAGTGAAGGGATTTAACTCGATAGTTAGCTGAGTGTTAGACCGAATTGCGATCGCGTGCCCCATTTGCGCCAAACAAAGAGTTGTAAACACCATTGTTTTCCAAGCATCTGGATTGCCGTGTCCGGGAGCGTGAGTATGTCCGTAAGCCCAGGACATCATTGCGATCGTCAAAATTGCAAAAATAATCCCGATGCGAACCATATAAGAACCCAAACCCCGCGCAAAAATACTTTCTCGCGGACTGAAAGGAGGCTTTTTCATCACGTTCGGTTCCGCCGGTTCCACGGCCAAGGCCAAAGCGGGAACGCCATCGGTTACTAAGTTCATCCACAAAATTTGCAGCGGCGTCAGCGGGACTCCTCCCAAACCCATTAAAGGTGCGGCGGCAATTGTCAAAACTTCGCCGATGTTGCTACCCAAAATGTATTTAATAAAGCGGCGAATGTTGGTATAAACCACTCGCCCTTCTTCAGCGGCGGCGACAATAGTTGCGAAATTGTCGTCGAGGAGCACCATATCGCTAGCTTCTTTGCTGACATCGGTGCCGGTAATCCCCATTGCGATGCCGATATCGGCTTGTTTCAAGGCGGGGGCGTCGTTAACGCCGTCGCCGGTCATGGCTACAAATTTGCCCGAACTTTGCAAAGCTTGGACAATGCGCAATTTGTGTTCGGGGGAGACGCGGGCGTAAACGCTAACCTGTTCGACGTGCTGTTTGAGTTCTTCTTGGCTGAGCTTTTCTAATTCTTGACCGCTGAGAACTCGATCGCCCTCTCTAGCAATACCTAAATCGTAGGCGATCGCCTTTGCTGTCAACTGGTGGTCTCCTGTAATCATCACCACCCGAATGCCTGCATCGCGGCACTTCACCACAGCTTCCCGCACTTCCGGGCGCGGGGCGTCCAGCATACTGACGAGTCCCAGCCAAATCATGTCTTGTTCGCTGGTTTCGTCAGAACCTTCGGGCGGCAAGTTTTCCCAGAGTTTGTACGCAAACCCCAGGACTCGCAAACCGCCGCTTGCCATGTTGTTGTTTTCGGCGAGGATGCGATCGCGCATTTCCTGATTTAAAGGTTGTACTCGATCGCCGAGTATAATGCCTTTGCAGCGCTCTAAAGTCAACTCTGGAGAACCTTTGGTCAGCATCAAATAATTCGCCTGCTGTCCTTCTGCTGCGGGAAATCCCGAATGTCCCGAGCTGCCGGGCACTTCGCAAATCACGCTCATCCGCTTGCGTTCGGAAGAAAAAGGAAATTCCGCCGTCCGCTGCAGCAATTGAGACTGTTTTTCTTTATAAATGCCTGCTTTTCCCGCCAAAGACAGCAGAGCTCCCTCCGTGGGGTCGCCCAAAATCTTCCATTCTTGCTGTTCTTGCTGCAATACGGCGTCGTTGCAAACTGCACAGGCAATTAATAAAGATTCGAGTTCTGGATATTCCTCTAAATTATTAATTTGGGCTGATGTATGGCGATCTGTAAAATCTCCGATCGGGGCATAGCCGTCGCCTGAGACGCCGACAGTGCAGTCGCCCGTACACACTAGCTGAACTACCATTTTATTTTGAGTCAGAGTACCTGTTTTGTCTGAACAAATGGTAGTAACCGATCCCAAAGTTTCCACGGCAGGAAGTTTGCGAATCAGGGCGTTTCGTTTCACCATCCGCCTAGTTCCGAGTGCCAGAGTAACTGTCACGACTGCCGCGAGTCCTTCGGGAACCACAGCCACAGCCATACTGAGAGAAACTTTTAAGAGTTCTGGAAACCTGCTGGTATCGAACCCGATGCCGCCGTTTTTGAAGGTAATCATCCCGCCGATGACGACAACTGCGACTAAGGCTAGGGCACCGGAGACTAGAACATTTCCCAACTGGCCCATCCGCTGTTGCAGGGGAGTCGGTTCGCTTTCTACTGACTGAAGCATGGCGGCAATTTTGCCCAATTCCGTTTGCATTCCGGTGTTGGTGACGATCGCCTTTGCCCGTCCCTGAACAACTTCTGTGCCCTGAAAAATCAGGTTGAGCCGATCGCCCAAGGAAGCATCTTCTGGAAGTTCTAGATCGGCTTGCTTGGTAACTGCTAAAGCTTCTCCTGTCAAAGCAGATTCTCTGACTTGCAAGTTGGAAGCTTCGATCAAGCGTCCGTCTGCTGCTATTTTTACCCCAGCCTCCAACAGCATCACGTCTCCGGGTACGAGTTCCTTTGCTGCTATTTCCGAAGTTTTGCCGTCCCGCAGGACTCTGACTAGGGGGGAAGCGAGGTTTTTGAGGGCTGCGAGGGCTTTTTCAGCACTTTGCTCTTGGAAATAGCCGAGAATGCCGTTGAGTATGACGATCGCAAAAATGGCGATCGCATCTTTGGGAAAAGTATTTGACTGGATGTCCAAAAAAGCCGAAATCACGGCCACACCCATCAGCATCAACAACATGATGTTGGTGAACTGATCGACAAAAATCGACCACGGACTGCGGCCTCCGGTTTCTTCTAGTTCGTTGGGGCCGTATTGCTGCAAGCGTTCTGACACCTGTTGGCTGCTCAATCCAGCGTCTTTGTTGCTGCTTAGCTGCTTGAGAGTTTTGTCAATTGCTACGGTGTGCCAAGAAGAGGGAGAAGTTGAAGACATAAATTACGATCGAGCATGGGGCATAAAGGTGGTTGCGGCCGGACAGCTACAGCCGATCCATGTGGCTGATGGCAGTGAGAGAGTTTTTAATTTTGAGTTCTGAATAAAAAACTGTTTCACTTAGGACTCGTATGGGGCGGTTCGATGCCCGGGAAGCAGGAAGCTTTCAACTTCACTGCATCTGGCGGTTCGATCGCACCGCTTGTAGACCTACCGCTGATAGCACTTATCCACCTTAACTAAAAATTAGCAATTTCTTCGGCTTTTACCCAAAGCCCAACGGCTGAGTTTAGTCTTTTAAATGGCGATATTTTCGGCAAAAGCTGTGGCTGTGGCGATCGGGGTCACAATTTATGGGATTTTACCCACCTATAATTCTGCCTGCATCCTGGATTGAGCATAATTTTTGCTTTTTTCGCTATTCCCAACGCCTTGTTTTAGCAAAACTTTAATTTGCTTAACTCTTTTTAACAATTTATTTTTCTGCGGGAAAGCCAACAGAGGCGAGCGACGCGAGGGCTCGGGGCAGTCCCACCTCCAAAGCAAGGGCTACAGAACCTGACTGTTGGTTGCTCGCGGCAACAGCGCATCTACCGCAGGAAGTAGAATTGGCCGCCTTCGCCCCACACAGATTTACCTTTTAAGAGAGATAAGGTTTTGTAATAATTTGTAATAAACAAAGGCGGGCGAGCGTTGTATAAAGGTTATCAGAGGGTTGAAACGACAGGCTAAAGTTAACAAAAACACTGATTAACAAGGTTTGTCGAATCTCATAAAAGGTGTAAAATTTTCTAAGGTTTGTTAAACGTCCGTTGCAATGTAACAATATTACAGGTAGCGGAAAGGGAGAGAACGAGCCGGCCAGTGCAGTAGCTGGCGTCAAGCTTCAACCCTTGCAGGTTTAAAAACCTGAACAAATTTAACTTAACGGTTTTATACCGCAACCAAACTCAATTAACTCAAGTAGGAGAGTTCTTTCATGTTTGACGCATTTACAAAAGTGGTTTCCCAAGCAGACGCCCGCGGCGAATTTTTGGCCGCAGGTCAATTGGATGCCCTCAGCCAAATGGTTGCAGAAAGCAACAAGCGCATGGATACAGTCAACCGCATCACCAGCAACGCTTCCAGCATTGTTGCCAATGCAGCTCGCTCTTTGTTTGCCGAGCAGCCCCAACTGATCGCCCCCGGCGGCAACGCTTACACCAGCCGCCGCATGGCAGCTTGCTTGCGCGACATGGAAATCATCTTGCGCTACGTCACCTATGCGATTTTCGCAGGCGACGCCAGCGTACTCGACGACCGTTGCTTGAACGGCCTGCGCGAAACCTACTTGGCATTGGGAACTCCCGGCGCTTCTGTAGCAACAGGCGTTCAAAAAATGAAAGAAGCCGCTTTGGCGATCGCTAACGACCCCAACGGCGTAACTCGTGGAGATTGTACCTCCCTGATGTCTGAAGTCGGCAGCTACTTCGATCGCGCCGCTTCTGCAGTAGGCTAAACTCCAGCCTTTGCAACCAAATCTGTAAAGCACGAGCGATCGGGCTTAAACCAGTTCCACTCGTACAAAAAATCACAAACATTAGGGAGAAAACAGAACAATGAAAACCCCGTTGACCGAAGCAGTCACAGCAGCAGATTCTCAAGGTCGCTTCTTGAGCAGCACCGAAATTCAAACAGCTTTCGGTCGTTTCCGCCAAGCATCCGCCAGCTTAGAAGCAGCTAAAGCTTTGACAGCCAACTCTCAGCGCTTGATCGACGGTGCAGCCCAAGCCGTGTACAACAAATTCCCGTACACCCAACAAATGCAAGGCCCCAACTACGCTTCTACCCCAACCGGTAAAGCAAAGTGCGCCCGCGACATCGGCTACTACCTGCGCATGGTCACCTACTGCTTAGTTGCAGGCGGCACCGGCCCGATGGATGAGTACCTGATTGCAGGCATCGACGAAATCAACCGGACATTTGAACTGTCTCCTAGCTGGTACGTTGAAGCCCTCAAGTACATCAAAGGCAACCACGGCCTGAGCGGCGACCCCGCAGTGGAAGCTAATTCCTACCTCGACTACGCAATCAACGCCCTGAGCTAGATTTGCGTGATGCCCGGAAATGTAAGCTGCTGTTAGCTTGAGTGTTAGCGGTTGTATACAATTCCGGGCATCTGCGATCGAAGCCTAGTTTTGCAAATACTTTTTTTACAACAAGTTTTCAGTTTTACAAGCAAAAAGGGAGAAGCAAAGATGGCAGGATTAGGTGCAGCAGAACGGTTGGGAATAAAAGCATTTGAAGAATCAGGACAGGTAGAACTGCGCCCTCACTGGACGCAAGACGATGCAAAAGCAGTAATTCGCGCCGCTTACAGCCAAGTTTTCGGCAACGAGTATTTAATGTCGAGCGAACGAGTTACCAGTGCTGAATCTCTGCTGATGCAAGGACAGATTTCAGTTAGAGATTTTGTGCGGTCAATTGCTCAGTCCGAAACTTATCGGAAAAAGTTTTTTTACCCGAACTCGCAAACGCGGCTAATCGAGCTTAATTACAAGCATTTGTTGGGCCGGGCTCCTTACGACGAGTCGGAAATTGCTTTCCACGTAGATTTGTACAATGCAGAAGGCTACGAAGCTGAAATCAATTCTTACATTGACTCAATTGAGTATCAAGAAAACTTTGGCGAAAGTGTAGTGCCTTACTATCGCGGTTTCGCTACTCAAAGAGGTCAAAAAACAGTCGGTTTTAACCGGATGTTTCAATTGTACCGGGGTTTTGCTTCTAGCGATCGATCGCAAAACCAAACCCAAGCACGGCTGACTTGGGAAGTAGCGAGAAATATGGCTTCGCCGATATACACAGCCTCTGGCGGACAATCTCTGGCCGGTGCTTCCGGGGGTTCTCGCGGGCAACTTTACCGAGTCACCGCAATCCAAGGTTCGGCTAAGTTTTCCCCCCAAGTACGCCGGACTACTACTGAATATCTCCTGCCTTACGAGCAACTGTCCAGCCGCTTGCAACAAATAAACAAACGAGGCGGCAAAGTGGTAAGCATTACTGTTGCTTAAAGTCGATCGAAACGTTTTTTGGAAGCGTCTTTAACACATTAGGACTAATTTATGTGTATAGGTAAGGTGCGCAGTGCGCAGCCTACGCGGAGAAGCTGTGCAGTGCGCACCTTACTTTGACACATATGGGCTTTAGTCCTAAAAATCTCAAGTTGCAACAAAACTTAGAATTTTTGTAATTAATTTAGGAGAAAATCTGGTGGCTATTACGACAGCAGCGTCCAGACTGGGAACATCGGCACTCAGCGATGCGCCAAAGATAGAATTGCGCCCTAACTACAGCAAAGATGACGTGGAAGTAGTAATTCGCGCCGTTTACCGTCAGTTGTTGGGCAACGATTATTTGATGAAATCCGAACGCCTGACAAGTGCTGAATCTCTGCTGCGAGATGGCAGTTTAACGGTGCGAGAATTTGTGCGCGCAGTGGCAAAATCGGAACTGTACAAAACTAAGTTTTTATACAGCAGCTTTCAAACTCGGACGATCGAACTAAACTACAAACACTTGCTCGGTCGCGCTCCATACGACGAATCTGAAGTTGTGTATCACTTAGATTTGTACCAAACACAAGGCTACGATGCTGATATTGATTCTTACATCGATTCAGTAGAGTATCAAGAAAACTTTGCCGACAATATTGTACCTTACTTCCGGGGTTTTGATACTCAGCGGGGGCAAAAAACCGTCGGTTTTACCCGGATGTTCCGGCTGTATCGCGGTTATGCAAACAGCGATACATCTCAACTAGAAGGCAATAACTCTCGCTTGGCTGTCGAACTCGGGACTAACAGCGCTACGGCTGTAGTTGGCCCCTCCGGCGGTAACGAAGGTTGGGCATACCGCCCTTCTGCCAGAAACGTGACTCCCGGCAGCGGCTTCGGTGGCGCGGCAGCTTACGGCAAGGAAGGAAGGCTATTTCGCGTGGAAGTGTCGGGAATTCGCACGGGCGGCTATCCCAGCGTGCGCCGCAGCAGCAAAGCTTTCATAGTACCGGTTGAGGATTTGTCCTGGCAAATGCAGAAATTTCAGCGCCTGGGCGCGAAAATCGCCAGCATTACTCCAATTTAGTTGTTAGTTATTGGTTATTGGAACCAATAACTAACAAATAACAACTAACAACTGACTACTGACTACTGACTAATTACCCATTACCCATTACCAATGAGCTTATGTTCGGTCAAATTGTAGCAGGAACAAGTGGCAATACAGCTTCCGCTGGTCGTTGCTTTCGGTATGAAGTTGTCGGCTTGCGCCAAAGCGATGATACAGAAAAAATCGATTATTCGATTCGATCGAGCGCGAGTACATTTATCACCGTGCCTTACAATCGGATGAATCAAGAAATGCAGCGGATTACTCGCATGGGCGGGAAAATTGTCAGCATTCAGCCTTTAAGCGCGATCGCAGAACCGTCACCTGAATCATCCCATGAATCATCGGGTGATAACTAATAGTTTGGTTGCAGGCGCGATTAAAATCGCTCCTACACAAGCTAGAAAGGGCAATTTGAAATCGCGACTGCACAAATGAAGTCCGCCTGCGCGCACTAAGAGTTTCACCAACCCGCGCAGGCGGGTTTTGTCTGTGTAAGTAGAACGGCGTAAATATTTGTAGTTGGAATGAGGCAGGAGGCAGCTATGCTGAAGGCAGGAGGGAAGAGGGTTTCAGCCTCATTTATTTTTCTTAACACAGTTGTGTTTTTTCCCACAGACTTACTTAGCAGCGATTTTAATTGCCGAATAACTAATAACTAATAACTAATGACTGTGGATTATTACGAATCAGACTCACCGCAGGCGGGTGTAGCTGGCGGCGAGTCTTTAACACTTGAACAGGCGATCGCAAATCTCCACTCCCAAGATTACAGTCTTCGCTATTACGCGGCTTGGTGGGTCGGCAGGTTTAGAGTCAAGGAACCGGCTGTTATTGCAGCTCTTATTGATGCTTTGCAAGAAGAATCAGAACAAACCAAAATCGGCGATTATTCCCTACTGAGAAATGCGGCGCGAGCTCTGGGAAAATTGGGAGATAAACAAGCCTTGCCGGCGCTAATTAGCTGTTTAGAATGCGCGGATTATTACGTGCGGGAAGCGGCGGCTCAAGCTCTAGAAATGTTGGGCGACCCCGATTCTATTCCACGGCTAATGAAACTCTTAGAGGGGGGAATTTCTGCGGCGGTGCGAGTGCCGGGAAAATCGCATCTAGTACAGCCTTACGACTCGGTAATTGAAGCTTTGGGAACGCTGCAAGCGATAGAAGCAATACCCCTAATTTCACCTTTTTTAGAACACTCTGTGGAGCGGGTGCAGTACGCTGCGGCGCGCGCGATGTATCAGTTAACTGGTGAGCGGGTTTACGGAGAACGGTTGGTAAGTGCTTTGAATGGGGATAATTTGCAGTTGAGGCGATCGGCTTTGATGGACTTGGGGGCGATCGGCTATTTGCCGGGAGCGCAAGCTATTTCAGAGACTTTAGCAGAAAATAGCATGAAATTGATTGCGCTCAAAGGAGTTTTGGAGCATCACCTCAATCAACAAGAATCACTATCTTTGTCAGATGATGCTATCCGTGTTATGGATTTAATGGATAGTTTACTGTGAAAAAAATTAGTTCACAACTGAAATAGGATTGCTGTAGCGATTCTCAACTGTCTACCGTATATTCAGGACACAACACATTCAGGACACAGCAGTGCTGTGTCCCTACTGCATATCTGTATTTGAGTACATTTAGGACACAGCACTGCTGTTTTCCTACTTGTTTTGATGAGAATGTTGGTGGTTGAGGCTACAAAAGGTCGATCGCACGATCGACCCAACCTACAATTACAATGGTCACGGTACAGTTTATAAGTAAATGGCATTAGAACTAATTCAAGCTGTCGAACAAGCAGATTCTTCCGAGGGCTTGTTAAACGCAGTCAAAGCACTGGCGGCTGCTCCCTCAAAACAAGCAATTCCTACGTTAATTACAGTGCTAGGTTATAACAACCCAGGGGCTGCTGTTGCCGCCGTTGATGGGCTAGTTCAACTCGGAGAACCTGCGGTGCTGCCGCTTCTAGAACAGCTTGACGGCTACAATTACGGAGCGAGAGCTTGGGCTGTTCGGGCTTTGGCGGGAATTGGCGACCCCAGGGGTTTGGAGATTTTGCTGGATGCGGCGGCGAATGACTTTGCTTTGAGCGTGCGGCGGGCCGCGGCGAGGGGTTTGGGGACGATTTGCTGGGAACTGATGCCCACAGAAGAAATTGCAGATGCTCAAATTCGCGCTCTTAAAACGCTGCTGCAAGCGTCCCGAGACCCGGAATGGGTGGTTCGCTACGCAGCAGTGGGGGGCTTGGAAGCTTTGGCGGGTGCTGCGACTGTTAAACCAGATTGGTTAGCGGAAGTTTCGGCCAGGTTGGACGAAATTGTCGATCGCGACGAAACTGCTTCAGTTAGAGCCCGGGCTTTGCTAGCCAAACAAAGATTGTCACTTGGCTAGGGTTAGGGCGATCGTCTCTTCCAAGTCCCTTTGACTGAGAGTGGTTAATATAAAGACTTCTTGTACGGTTGTGCCCTGTCTGGCAATGATTTTAAATCCCCCGCGAATCGGTACTGACACTCTTAATGTCATGCGGGGGATGTGTCCTTTAACTTTGTTGATGACGCCTGGAGTAACGGTTTGAATGCCCATTTTTAGGGTGAGGCGCTCTAAAATTGGTATCAAACCGGGAAGGTGGGTAGAGTGATTCCAAACTAGGCGGCCTTTGGGTTGTGCGTTCATAAATTTTTAACCAAATTCAACATACCCAGTCTAAGCTACCTCTGCCTGGAACCAATTTGAAATTCCCTCAACTTATGTATCAATAACGTTACTGTGCGTGTTATTGCGAGCAAAGCGATGCAATCTCAAATCGAAATTTTTGATTCCAGCCCCGCAAGCTGAGATTTGATGGTGCAAAATTGTCCTGTACTTTTTGATATTTTGGGTTGGTAATTGTCGGCTTTTCTAGTAGAGTGGCGATCGCCCCGAATATTTTTGCGGCGCTGCAAGGTTTGTTGAGATAGCCGTCTGCTTTAAGTTCTAGAACCCCTTCCATTTCTGAACCAGTCATAAAAATAAACGGAATGCTGGCGGTTGCAGGTTGCGACCGCAAAACCGCGAAAACTTCTAAACCGTCTACTTCGGGCATCATGACATCAGACAAAATTAAATCGGGAATTTGGCCAGCTAACTCGATACCGACTTCTCCGTTTTCGGCGCCGACAGCTTCAAAACCTCCCGATTTCAGAAGTTCTAATACGGTTTCTCGGATTAAGTCGTCGTCTTCTATGACTAATATTTTTTTCATTTGTTTTAGTTTCCTCTTTACTTTGTTTATATTTGTATGTTATGATTCTGCCATTTGAGTTTTAAGAACTTCAATAGGGTTATTGCAAAAACCCACTTTTTACGGGCTACTTTTTACTTCAAAGCGTGCGATCGCAGCTACGCACGCTTATTCGATCGCTCGGCAGCTTTACCTTTTGTACTAGCGCTCGAACTCGCTCCAGCGCACCTAGGGTTGTGAAAATCTCAAATCTGGAATTCAACAGTTTATTGAATAGAGCTTCCAGCCGCCTGACTCAAAAAGTTTCTATTTGAGTTGGGCGCGCAGCTACGTATAATTAAGAAATTCGCCGATGAGCTCAGCGCCAAACTACAAAATGTGAAGTTCACAAATTTTGGGCGATCGGGTAAAATATAACTTGGTGTATCGGTATTAAGTGAGGAAAAAGATATGTCAGAATTTCTCGACTTTCTTAGACATCAGTTTGCTTACGTTGCCATTGGCGAATTTAAACCAGGAAAATTTAAAGCAGCAGAAGAACTTTTTGAAAAAGCTGTTGCAACTTATGCGACAGGTTTTAAGGGAGCATACCTGCTGCAATTGCCCAATACAGACAAAGGTATTGCCATCATTTTTTGGGAAAGCGTAGAAGAGATGACCGCCAATCAAAGCCAAGCTTATCAGGAAATATTGAAACAGATGACGCCTTTGTTTGCCAAAATTCCCGACACTGATGTTTATGAAATCGTCAGTGAAATTCAGCCGAAAAGTGAATGATTAAAAATCCTGCAACCGGCGCGTCATTCCCATACCCATCGGCGTCTTTCGCCCGACTCCGCTGTAAAGCGCAAAATCTGCTAAAGTGTTAATTTGCTTGATAGTAGTAGGAGCTATATCTCCCATAATTCGGTAACTAATATCGCCGACGCAGCCAATAAATTTACTGCGAGAATCCGTACTAACTTCTGTTCGGATATCGAAGAAACTAGGGAAAATAGCCTCTGTAAAAGTAGGTTCGATCGCAATCCTGCTGTACTTGTTCCAGCGATTCGCTAAACTGCCGAAAATACTTTCACGAGTGGGCATAGCACTATCGTATACACCTTGCCGAAAATTAGTAGGAGTGCAAAAACTAAAAGCTATTTGGCGCTCAGTTTCCGAAGCTCTATCGAACAATTCGGCGTAAGTACAAAAGTTTACCCAAGGCTGGTTTGATTGCGGTTCGCTCAAAATATTAGTAATGTATATATTTGTCGGCCCGATATGCCAAGGGCGCTCGAAATTGAGTTGCTGCCAAAGTAGAGTTAGGCGATCGAACAAACCGTCATCCAGCAGAGAAATTCGCCACCAAATTGGCGTATTTTCCCGAATAGCTTGCTTGTGTTCCCACTGTAGGGCCTGCGAAATTGTGCGGGAAGCCGGAGGCAAAACTCTCTTTTGTGGCTGGGGCGCGCTGCTTTTGTAAGCCTCTTTTCTGCTTACTTGAAAAGGGCTTAAAGTGAAAGCTTTTTCATGAGATTGGTCGTGCAGGTACGCGCTCAAATCGCTGTCTACAGCACTCACAAGGTTCAAAAACAAAGCGTGGAGATGCCGCCCCGTTAAAAACTGGGATGGAATTGGTGCAACTGGCAGCAGGTTTAAAACAAGGCTGTGGGGCATTTTTAAATTATATACTGTGTCTGTATATATGTTCAGCTAGTATTAAGATTACAGCTAAGTTGCAACTTATATTAACCAATCTCAAGAAAGTAAGGTGCGCAGTGCGCACCCTACGTTTAGGAAGATTTCTGCGCAGTGCGCACCCTAGGTTTAGGTTGTGATATTGAGGTCAATCTCTGTGCGGTAAATTTTTAGGCGATCGAGATTTCTGGCGACAAATAAACGTCTTGAATGGCGTTGAACAATTTTACACCTTCTTCAAAGGGACGCTGAAAAGTTTTGCGGCCGGAAATTAAGCCGCAGCCGCCAGCGCGCTTGTTGATTACCGCCGTGCGAATAGCTTCAGCAAAATCGCTTTTCCCGGAAGCACCACCGGAGTTAATTAAACCCATCCTTCCCGCATAACAGTTGAGCACTTGATAGCGAGTTAGATCGATCGGGTGATCCGTTGTCAAATCCGAATAAACGCGCTTGTCGGTTTTGCCGTAACTGTGACCGCTAGCTTTAGCAACTGCTTCGTAACCGTTATTGCACTCGGGTAACTTCTGCTTGATAATGTCAGCTTGAATTGTCACTCCCAAGTGATTTGCTTGCCCGGTCAAATCGGCGGCAACGTGATAATCTTTGTCTTGTTTAAAGATATCGTTGCGGAGATAGCACCACAAAATTGTCGCCATGCCGTATTCGTGAGCGTGAGCAAAAGCTTGACTGACTTCTTGAATTTGTCGTGTCGATTCCGGCGAACCAAAATAAATTGTTGCTCCGACTGCAACTGCTCCCAAATTCCAAGCTTGTTCTACAGAAGCAAACATTATTTGGTCGTATTGATTGGGATAAGTCAGCAATTCGTTGTGATTGAGCTTGACAATAAAAGGGATTTTGTGCGCGTATTTGCGAGATACGCTTCCCAAAACTCCTAGGGTAGTTGCGACAGCATTGCAGCCAGCCGAAATTGCTAATTTAATGATATTTTCGCTGTCAAAATAGATGGGATTCGGTGCAAAAGAAGCGGCCGCCGAGTGTTCGATTCCTTGGTCTACCGGCAGGATGGATAAATAGCCGGTATTCGCCAAGCGTCCGCTAGAATAGAGTTGCTGAAGCGATCGCAAAACTTGAGGAGATCGATCGGTTTGAGCAAAAATGCGATCGACCCAATCCGGGCCCGGCAGGTGCAACAAATCTTTAGAAACTTTCGCTTGATGGGTGAGCAACCCTTCGGCTTCGTCGCCAAGCCAAGATTCGATCGAACTGGGAACTGATAGTGTAGCTGTCATACAGATTTCCCTCTCAATTTCAATTGCAGGCTGATGATTGCAGACATTAACCTTGCTGATATTGTAGCGAAAAAATCATATTTTCCATCCCGTCAACACTAGAACCAGTTTTTAACAAGTTAGCGACAACAGCAACTAGGACGCGCTACTCTATAATAAGCTGGCAGTTCAGCCGGATCGGCGCTGCCAGCGATCGCCGATCGATTCACAACTTTGCCATCACAATGTCACACACTTACTTTGATTCTGAAAACGGTCACAAATCCTTCGAGATGCCCGGTGCTAGGCCGCATTACAACCCCGATCGCCCCGGTCAAGTAGAGCATATTTTCCTCGACTTAGTGCTGGATATTCCCAAACAAAGCTTTCGCGGCACTTGCAGCATCCGCCTCAATCCAGTCCGCAGCGGCATTGACAAATTAACATTAGATGCAGTAAACCTCAATATTAAATCGGTAAAAATTGGCGAAAAAGATCAAAATTTCGACAGCGACGGCGAAGTGCTGCAAATTCAACTGCACGAACCAACAGAAGCTTACCAATCAATTACTATTGCGATCGAATATTCTGTCGAAAAACCCCAGCGCGGTCTCTATTTCGTCGGCCCGGACAAACACTATCCAGACAAACCCACTCAAGTTTGGACTCAAGGCGAAGACGAAGATTCCCGCTTCTGGTTTCCCTGTTTCGACTATCCCGGACAGTTGGCAACTTCGGAAATTCGAGTCCAAGTTCCGAGACAATTATTTGCTATTTCCAACGGCGAATTAATTAGTACAACAAACGAAGGCGACGATAAAATTTATCACTGGTCCCAAACCCAGGTACACCCGACATATTTAATGACCTTAGCAGTCGGAGATTTTGCCGAAATTAAAGACGAATGGAACGGCAAACCAGTTAATTATTACGTGGAAAGAAGCCGCGAAGCAGACGCTAAGCGCAGCATGGGCAAAACGCCTCAAATGATTGAATTCTTCTCTAAAGCATTTGGCTATCCTTACCCTTTTCCCAAATACGCTCAAGTTTGCGTCGATGATTTCATCTTCGGCGGCATGGAAAATACTTCGACAACTTTGCTAACAGATAGGTGCTTGCTAGACGAACGCGCCGCCCTCGACAATCGAGGTACTGAAAGCTTAGTAGCCCACGAATTGGCTCACCAGTGGTTCGGCGATTTAGTAGTAATTAAACATTGGTCTCATGCTTGGCTGAAAGAAGGCATGGCTTCTTATTCCGAGGTGCTGTGGACTGACAAAGAATACGGTAAAGAAGACGCGGCTTACTATATGTTAAATGAAGCCCGCAATTATTTAGCTGAAGACAGTTCCCGCTACCGCCGCCCGATTGTTACTCACGTTTACCGCGAAGCAATCGAATTGTACGATCGCCATTTGTACGAAAAAGGCGCTTGCGTTTATCACATGATTCGCGCCGAGTTGGGCGACGAATTATTTTACAAAGCAATTCACACTTTTGTGCGGGATAACGCTCACAAAACTGTGGAAACGATCGATTTGCTCAGGGCGATAGAAAAGGCTACCGGCCGCAATCTCATGTTTTTGTTTGACCAGTACGTTTATCGCGGCGGTCATCCAGATTACAAAGTTGCTTATTCCTGGGATGGCGACAGCAAATTAGCAAAAGTGACTGTAACGCAAACTCAGGTAAAAGACAGCAAAAATGGCAACGGCAACAGCAAAGATGTATTCGATCTGAAAATCCCGATCGGCTTCGGTTACAAGCCGGAAAAAGAAGCAGATAATGACAGTTGGGTACGTTCAAACCCGAACCTAAAAACTTTCACAGTTCGAGTGCACGAGCGCGAGCAAAGCTTCTATTTTCCCCTAGAACATAAGCCTGCTTTTATTAGTTTTGATCTCGGCAATAAATACTTAAAAACTGTTGTTTTAGAGTATGGAATGGCGGAACTAAAAGCTCAGTTGCAGTTCGATCCAGACCCGGTTTCGCGGATTTACGCTGCCCAAGCTTTGGCGAAGAAGGGAGGACTGGAAGCGGTGAAAACGCTGTCAGAAGTTCTCAAGAAAGAGCCGTTCTGGGCAGTACGGGCCGAAGTTGCCGGTCAGTTAGTTGACATTAAACTCGACCAAGTTTTTGAAGGTCTAGTAAGTGGTTTAAAAGATAAAGATGCTCGCGTTCGCCGCGCTGTGGTGAATGCGCTGGGTAAAATCCAAACTCACGAAACTTATAAAGCGCTGAGATCGATCGTCGAAAAAGGCGACGACAGCTATTACGTAGAAGCAGCAGCAGCGAGTGCTATTGGCTCAATTGCCGCTGCTAACCCCGACGAAAAACCGACCGACGAACAGGCACTGAAAGAGTTAAAATTGGTGCTGAAAGAGCGTCAGGGCTGGAATGAGGTGGTGCGATCGGGGGCGATCGCCGGTTTGGCCCAGATGAAAACTTCTGAAGATGCGCTGAATCTAATTTTGAAATACACTGCTGCGGGTACTCCGCAAGCTTTGCGCTTGGCTGCAATTCGATCTTTGGGCACAATTTCGACTGGTCAAACGAAGGTCAATTTAGAACGGATTTTGCAGCGATTGGCAGAATTATCTAAAGAGACGTTTTTCTTGACTCAAGTCTCTGTAGTAGCGGGATTAGGACAAATGCAAACTCGCAAAGCAATTCGCATTTTGCGTTCTTTAGCTGACCAAACTCCCGACGGCCGCGTCCGGCGCATGGCTGATGAAGCTGTCCAAAGAGTGCAGAAAAATGCTGGTTCTGATGCAGCGGTAAAGCAGTTGCGGGAGGAATTAGACCAGGTGAAAAAGGAGAATCAAGATTTGAGAAGTCGGATGGAAAATTTGGAGGCTAAGGCGAAGAAAGATTAGGTGTAAAACCCCATATCGGCGCAGATAAAGGCAGATATTGGCGATCGGCTTTTATCTGCTTGTCGGTAAAGGATTGCGCGCGTTTATTACAATAATATTATTGGCTAGTGGGAGTCCATTTAAATGTGCTACCTTCCACACAGGGGAAAAGCCAACTATCTCTATTCTCCAGTTTATTGTTGTCTCAAATGGTTAAATATCTAGAATCAGGCGTGCAGTTTTTATGGTTTAGTTGGCAACGATTAATCGGACTTACGCATCGGTAGCCAGAAACCGGGTTTTTTACGAATATCATTCGATGTAGCCGTGAGATTCGGTAAAAAACCCGGTTTCTTTAGTCCTATACGTAAGTCCTGTATTAATGAAGTTGAAGCAGCTTTTGCAGCCAGAAATATTGCATAAATCATGGGTATAAAAATCGCTTTACTGGTCGATCAATCCGGGGTAATTCCCTATCGCATTCAAGACGGACAAATTGAAGTAATGCTGATTACTTCTTCGGCTAGCAAGCGCTGGGTGATTCCCAAAGGATTAATTGAACCTGACATGACTCCCCAAGATTCCGCTGCCAAGGAAGCTTGGGAAGAAGCAGGTTTGTTGGGTAAAGTATTCCCGGATTTGCTGGGCACTTACGAGTATCAAAAGTCCGGCTATATTTGTCAGGTAGAAGTATTTTTAATGGAAGTGCAAGCAGTTCTAGAAATCTGGCCGGAAGCTAGCAAGAGAAAGCGGGAGTGGGTAAGTGTTCCTAAAGCAATTAAGCGGGTTAATGAACCGGAACTCAAACTCATTTTGGCGGATTTGCCGAATCGGTTCTGGTGAAGAGTAATCGGTAAGGGCGGGCTTACCAATACTTTGGTTTTCAACCATAAATTCGGGTGAACTCGCTAAAAGAACAACATGACTGAAGACTATATGCTTTATGATTCTGGAGATGCGATCGCCCGGAGCCATCTCCTGAGATGACCAACCTTAACCCAATTAAAATTCTCTCCCTCAATGACCTGCGCGATAACAAGCCAGAACGTCCAGGCTGGTCACTCACCTTCGGAGCCATCTGTGCAGATGCAGCCGCCGTTTGCCTCGACGATGGAGGACACTCTATCCCTGTGACGCTGACAATCGAGGGGATTCAACCCTGTGAAATCCAAATTCAATGGGATGCGATCGATGATACTATCCGTCGGTTCAACGCCGATCGGGAAGTTGCCACTGAATATGGAGCCTACGGTATCGCGGCGCTCATCATGCCTCACCTCACTGGACTCACCATCATCGAACGCTCAGTCAAAGGTAAAGGGTTAGGTTTTGACTTTTGGCTTGGTTCGCTCGAAGATCCAGGCACGCTATTTCAGCGCAAAGCCCGCTTAGAAGTCTCCGGGATTCTTGACACTCCCCAGCTATCAAGGCGAGGGGATTCTTTGTTCACGGACTCAACTTGCTTGCGACAGGATTTCTCCAGC
>NZ_JAUBTB010000106.1:0-22258 GCF_036704965.1 Microcoleus sp. F10-B2
AAAAAATGATTAGTTGGGTTCACAAAATTCCGCCAAAACCGATTGTGACAGTGGAGGGTGCGGAAAGTGGGTTTAATTCTCATCCCTTAGTTAAGCTGTTGGGCATCTAGATTCTATTTTTTCGCGGGCGGGACACCCCACAAGAATTTCATCAAAATTGACTGTAAAATTTAGATGCGCCTGGGCCGATCACTTGTTAATTATTCTGTCCTTGTTTCGCTGTACAGGCGTTCTATTTTCAACGCGGTTTCGACTCTTTGATACTCCGCCTCAACCTGTTCTAAAAGCGCGCAGGCTGGAGTTGATAAAGGCTTGTTCGCCTCTGTTCCGATGCGCCCCATGATTTCGAGTTCCTCGCACAGCTCAAACAAGCGAAAAGCACCGAGAGTACCGCTAATTGACTTCAAAGAGTGTGCCGATCGCCGCAAAGCCAGCGGATCGGCGTTGCACAGAGCCATAGAGATACCTCCCAGTAGTTCGGGAGCTGTTTCGAGGTAAATCTCGATCGCCTCGTCCAAAGCTTCCACTTCTCGCAGTCCCTCTATAATCTTGGCACTCAGGGAATCGCGGCTATCTGATAAAGCCCGATCGAGATTTGATTCACCGCACCCGACGACTGCGTGCGAATTGGGAATTGTCAGTTGTTGATTTCCCGCAACAGCCCCATTAGATCGCACTTCTAATTCACTCGTTCCGCCTATCTGTTCGGCTTGCGAGTTGACACCAAAAATCGGCTGCGGGCGATCGAACTCCCCATTCAATCGAGATTTACACGCGCTCAAAGCTCGAACCAACTCCTCAATTTCGATCGGCTTGCTCAAATAATCGTCCATCCCTGCAGCCATGCACTCTTCGCGATCGCCCTGCATCGCATTTGCCGTCATCGCCACAATCCAAGGCCTCGTCGATTTTCGATTTTCGATTTTTGATTTTCGATTGTTAGATTCCTCGTCAGTCAATTTTTGATTTTCGATTTTTGATTTTCGATTGTTAGATTCCTCGTCAGTTGCGGAAACTTCTGATTCTCCTGCGGGATTGTTTGTCGAGTTTAGATTACTAGATTCCTGTTCTGTTGCGGAAACTTCTGATTCTCCCTTGGGATTTTCTAAGGTGAAATCTCCTGAAAATTGCTCGCGGATGCGGCGGGTAGTTTCCAAACCGTCCATTTCCGGCATTTGCACGTCCATCAGCACCACATCGTAAGGCTGGCGGCGCAAAGCTTGGAGCACTTCGATACCGTTTCCCGCAACATCCGCGCGATACCCCATCCGCTGCAAAATTTGCAAAGCAACCTTCTGATTCACCAAATGATCGTCAGCCAAAAGAATCCGCAGGGGTAACTTCTCGGCCAGCACAGGTATGCTTTGCAAAAAAGGCCCGCTGCTGCGCTGCACTCTAATTTCACTTGGCTGTTCCCCAAAAATATTGATTAAAACATTGTAAAGCTGAGATTGTTTAATCGGCGTGTTCAAAAAAGCAGCAAAATCCACCTCAATCCCAGGGGTGTTAATTTCTTGCCTGCCGATCGAAGTTAGCATGACTAACGGCAACTTTTCGCAATCAGGATACTGGCGAATTTTCGCAGCTAAAGCCAACCCGTCCATTTCCGGCATTTGCATATCCAAAACTGCCAAGTCAAATACCTCTTTAGCAGCTAGCCAATCTAAAGCCAAACGAGCCGAACCTGAAGCCCTAGCCACCATTCCCCAAGACTGAGCTTGGAGAGTCAAAATTTGGCGGTTGGTAGCATTGTCATCGACAATTAAGACTCGCTTGCCAACTAATTCAGGTTGAGAATTGCTCAAGTTAACGGGCAAGGAACTGTTGGAGCCACAAACGATCGTGCTGAAATAAAAAGTAGAGCCAACGGATGTGAGATTTTGGCGCGGAGGCTTGTTGCTGAGTAAAGATTTCCCAGAGCAATATTTTTCGGCAATTTCGCAAGATTCTCCCCATTCCACATCAAAAACTGTGGCTATAAAATCTGCAGGAGGATTGCCCGCCAGACTACCCATACTTTCCACCCACATCCTGCCGCCCATCATTTCGGCCAAACGCTTGCTAATTGCCAAACCCAATCCGGTACCGCCGTAGTGCCGACTCGTTGAAGAATCTACCTGGCTGAAAGATTTAAACAGCCGATCCATACGATCGCTTGGAATGCCTATACCGGTATCTTTGACCGCAAATTGTATTTCGTATGCTTGGTTAATTGCTAGTGGTTCACCATTAATTGCTGGCGGTTCTTTAGCGTTGGCCGCCGACAGTGAAATCTTTTTGGCCGTCACTGAAACCACCACTTCTCCAGCTTCGGTAAATTTAACAGCATTGCTGAGCAAGTTGATTAAAATTTGCCTCAAGCGGGCGCTGTCGCCGATCGCAGTTAGGGGTACGGAACGATCGATCAAGTAACCCAATTCCAGTTTTTTTTCTGCCGCCTTGGCAGCTACCAAATCGAGGGATTCCTCAATGCAAGTGCGGATGTCAAATGGATGTTCCTCCAAGTCCAATTTGCCCGACTCAATTTTCGAGAAATCTAGAATATCGTTGATCAGTGTCAGCAAGGCATCGCCGCTGCTGCGGATAGTTTCTACAAAATCGCGCTGTTCGCGAGTTAAGCGGGTATCCAGCAGCAAACCCGTCATGCCGATGACTCCATTCATCGGAGTGCGAATTTCGTGGCTCATGGTGGCTAAAAATTCGCTTTTGGCTCTGGTAGCCGCCAGTGCTTGATCGCGAGCTTTTGCCAAATCAACGCCTGTTTGCTGGCGTTCGAGTTCGCTTCCCACCCATTGAGCCATGAGTTTTACCAACTCTCTGTCTACAAATCGGAACGGTTCTGCCAAAGGAGTTGGAGAAAAGAAGCACAGAGTCCCGTAAACTTCACCTGCCACTGTGACGGGAATGCCCATGTAAGCTTCGATCTTGAAGGCTGGATCGTCCGTGTTGAACGATAAACCCGAAAACCTCACCGACTCAAAGTAGATCGGTTCTTTTGCCATTGCCGTAGCTACGCAAAAGGTTTTTTCCAAATCGTAGATTTGTTCTTTCACGATCGACCCATCGGGACACTCAACAGCCATTATTTGATAGTTGTCCCCTTGAATGCGCGACAAAATTCCCACGGACAGGCTTAACTGCCGGCATCCCATTGCCAGCAGTTCTTGGAGGCGCAAATCAAAGGTAGAGAGGCGGTTGAACGGGTCTGTAAGGGGAGCCGAAGTCACTTGGTACAAAGCTTTAATTGCAGCTTCGCTTTCTCGCAGTTCTTGTTCTGTTTGCTTGCGCGCGCTGATGTCGCGGGAAATGCCGATAATTTCTTGCACTTGGCCGGTTTCGGGATCGCGGATCGTGCGGCCGGTGGTTTCAAACCAAATGTATTTGCCGTCTTTGCGGCGGATGCGGTAGCTGACGGTGTAAGTAACTGGCAGCGCCAGGACTTTCCAGTGAGCTTTGGCGATGGTTTCTAAATCGTCGGGGTGAAAATAATCGTTGGGGACGTGGCCGATTAGTTCTGAAGGTTCGTATCCCAGCAAAGCGCGGCTGGCGGGCGATACGTAAACAAACACGCCCTGGGGGTTGTGTCTGGTGATCATGTCGGTTGAGTTTTCGGCCATCAACCGATAGCGGTCTTCGCTATCTAAGCGTTCGACTTGAGAATTGCTTAATGCTTCTAGCATTCGGTTGATGGTGTCTGCCAAGCTTGCGAGTTCATCTGCTCCGGCTATATGAACCCGCAAGTCTGGGTCACCGTTGGCTGCGATGTTGCTGACGCTGGTGCTTAAGGAAGCCAATCTCGCCAAGACTAATTTTTCTAGCAACAGCAGGGCGATCGCGCTAAATATTAAACCTACTGCCAGTATTGATAAGGTAAACAGCTCCAAGGTAGCCTGACCTTGGCGGTAGATGATGCGGTCTGCCTCTACTCGCAGCAGCAGGGCTAGTTTGCCGTGGATGTCGCGAATCAGGGCGTATCCTGCGACTAAGCTGTCGCTGAGCGGCTCGACTAAAATTTCTACTGATTTGAGGTTGGAAATTTTGAGTTTGACATTTTCCAACTCTTGCCTCGATCGAGCCGTGGACTTGGCACCGTGGCCGGAGTAGTTCGCTGCTCCGACTTTAAAATCCAAACTCGGCAATCTAAAATCCACTGACAGGTGAGTTAGTTCTGAAAGCAAACCGATTTCGCTGCTGTCGAGGTAGCGTCCCAGGATCAGTGTCCCGCGCGGCGGGCCTTGCGCGTTGCTGTTAAAGATTGGCTTTGAGGCAATCAGCAGGGTGGCTTCTGGCAGGATGAGGACGCCTGTTTTGGCAGAGGGGCGAGATCCTGCGACTGTTGAGGAGTCTAGCAGCGCGTCGGTCAAGTGCTGTTTTAAGCTTTCGGGAATCGGGAGTTCGGTTTGGGATTTCAGGTCGAAACCTTTGCTGAAGATTGTGTGACCGCTGGAGTCGAGCAGCACCAATAAGTTTAGTCTCAAGTAAATAAATGTCGAATCGACGAAATTTGACTTGACAAAATTTTCGTTCCGTGTATTTACGAAAGAGTAAGTATCGTCCCACTCGGCGTAATCTTGGGCGCTGGTGTCTAAATTCGACAAGTCGTCATCTAATGCGTCCAAAGCCCGCGCGACATCCTGGCGGACGTACTGTGCCTCCAGGTTGTGAAAATCGTGCAGCAAAATGGTTGATGCAGTGGCATAGAGAACCAGAATCAGGCTGATCAGTGCTGCACCGATGATTAATAGTGTTTTTTTTCGGAGTTGCATGGCGTCGCCCTCCTCACGGTGCTACTAGGCAACTAGCCAGGGGAGGTTTGAGACGTAGGTTGTTTAGCATTGGCGATCGCAGGGCCTGCGTGTTTTGAATGTTGTGGGCTGAGTTGGAAAAACCCTTGGTATTTCCAAGGTATCGCGTATGTCGCCCCCCACAGTCAGTATAGTATTTTCACACCTTTAGCTAGGCAGACCAGAATCCCCATACCATACTCTTAGTTCGGGCGTGGATGAAAGTCGAGCCAGATCGTCGAGGAGTGTTCTTGGGCGTAGTTCGCACTCCTGGAAAGGAAGGACGACGAAACGATCGCACCCGGCAGATTCCTCGCTAAGGAAATCCGATCTAGTACAAATGGTTGTTGACCCGCCCGACCGATCGGACCGACAGGCTCATGTAGGGATGACACGCTTACCTGGCGAAAGAACAGATCTCGGGGAAGGAATATCTCTAGCTGGTCGGCTATTGCCGTAAATCCAAGAGATGTGGTACGCAAACAACTGAAACTCCTTGGGAAGCAGGGAGTGTGTCCGATCGCGCGTGCACTGTGGGAGTGAGGGAACGAACTGTCAAACCCTAACTATTACTATAGCTGCAAAATATTGGCGAGAGAGCGGACTCGCGCGTTTAATTTGGCCCGCAAAAACGTTCTAAGTCTAAAAGCTATTTTGCCTAGTGTAAATAATATCGTTTCCAGTTGCAATTCTTATGATACCGAGGACACCGCGAGAGCAAGAGTGTCCCTAACCCGATTAATTGTAGGGACACCTGGCTCTCGCGGTGTCTTGACTGTGGGTAATATTAATTCAGATGCTACAGCAATCCTAAATGATTCAGATAAATTTGTAGGGGTGGTGCCTTTCTTTGCCTACCCCCTATCTATCGGGCAACCACGGGGAGATTGCCCCTACAATAATTATGCAAATGATTTAGGATTGCTATAGCGGAGTTGATACAGCGTATTCCAGGTTGATGAAGTAGGGACACTCTTGCTCTCGCCGTGTCCCTACGGCGGGATAGATCGATAGGCGGGTGTCCTTCATAAACGTGGAATGGGCTGTATCATATCTAATTCTGTAAAACAACGGCGATCTGGTTTGTATTGAAGACAAAATTTCTCAACATTCCTGGACGCAAAAACCCGGTCTCTGCACGTAATTTTGTCGTATACGCTCGAACGTGACAACTAGAAATCGGTTTTTTTTGAAGCGTCGTGCTTCCTGGGCTTCCTTTGCTATTTTGAATGAATAAAAACGGCTAATTAAGGTGTAGAAATTCATTGGTTTTACCATATTCAAAAAAACTCTAAGAGCGGGTTTACTAATAATACCATTTCTCTAAAATCGTGCAGCACTCTTCGACCCACCCTAGCCCCCCCGCTGCATTGCGGGGGGAACAAGAATACTGTTGCATTCTTTTTTAAAATTGGTATAACCTTAAATGGTCAAAAAAATTAAATAAAGCCGCTCTTACCCAGGATTTTATCCTTTACTAAAAATAGTGCCTGATGTGAGTTTATACTGACATCAGGCACTATCTGCAATCCGATCGCAACTTGAGCCTTTTTTACCGGATGACGGCTAAAGCACCGGCGCCTGCAGCAGCAGCGGCCGAAGAAAGAGCGGTGAAAAACAGCCACCAAGAGGCAACTTCTGCTGCTTTCCGGGTTTCTTCGGCTTGTTTTTCGGCTTGTAATTTGATGCTTTCGAGGCGAAGCTGCGCTTCTTGCTGCAAGCGTTCTGCTCTTTGCAAGACGCTGTTGCGGCTTCTTTCAATTTGATCGATCAAGCGGTTGGCATCTGCTTCGGAAATGTCCTCCCGAGAACTAATTAGTGCTACTAAAGTATCGCGGTTGAAGTGACCCAGCCGATCGCGCAAAGCATCAAATCCGGCTTGCGGATCGTCAAATAACTTCCGCACGTCCCGCGTAATGCCTTCGTAGTTGAGTTCAGGGCGATCGAGCGAATTGAGGTAATCCCGAACTTTCCCGAGAATCCCGTCAATTACCGACTGAATGCGCTCCTGTATTTTCTGAATTTGCAGTGCGAACTCGTCGCGCACCGACAAAATTCCATCGACAATGCGATTGGCTTCTGCTTCAGAAATATCCGGCCGCTGAGACAGCAGAGAAACAACTGTAGCTCGATCGATGTGCGACAGGCGCTCGCCCAAACTGTAAGCGCCGACTTTTGGGTCGTGCAGCAGCAGTTGCAAGTCGCGCTTGATGGCTTCGGGATTTAATTCATCCTTGCCCGTATTGCGCAAATAATCTTCTAAAACACTCTGAAAATCCTGCACTTGGCTTTGCATCCGCTTTGCCAAACGGCGCGGCGCTTTCACAATCGAGCCGAGAGTATCCTGCACTTGGTCGATAATTTGATTGACTTGTTCCTCGGTCAAATCTTCTCTCTGAGAAAGCAGTTTTACCAAAGTATCGCGATCGACTTGAGACAGGCGGCCGCGCAGCGCTAAAGCTCCTTCTTTGGGATTTTCCAGCAGTTTTGTCAAATCCCGCTTAATCCCTTCAGGATTGAGTTCTGATTTGCCAGTATTGCGCAGGTAATCCGCAAGGGCGGTGGTGGTTTGATCGTACTGATCCTTAGCTTTTTGGGCCAACTTTTGCGGCGCGTGCACCGCGCTGTGCCAAGTTTCTTCGGCGCTGTCGAGAAGCTGATTTACTTGGTCTTCGCTGAGGTCTTTCCGCTGAGAGAGCAATTTTACCAAAGTTTCGCGATCGAACCTAGAAGCTCTAGCTCTCAGCGCCCACATTCCCGCTTCCGGGTTGTCCAACAGCGTTTTGAAATCGCGCTTGATGCCTTCGGGATTGAGTTCTTCTTTGCCCGTAGACTTCAAGTATTCTTGGACTTTTTGCCACTGATTGTCTAGTCGGACTTGGGCAGCTTCTTGCAGACCTTTAGCATCTGCTAAAACTACATCTCGCGTCATTTCCAAATCTTTAACAATCTGTTCTACTTCCTGGAAGCCGAAGTTTTCACGACCTCTGAGAATTTGCACGAAACTGTCGCGGGTGTAAGGAGAAAGCCTCGCGCGCAACTGTTCGTAAGTAGCGTCAGAATCCTCTAATATTTTTTTGAAATCGCTACCGATAGCTGATGCTGTCAGTTCCCCTTTCGGCGTCAGCTTCAGATAAGTTTCCACCCGCCACTGCAAATCGCGAGCTTTTTCTTGCTCCTCGGCAAAGATCGCGGTTTGTAAAACGCGCTGTCTAATTGCTTCTAATTCCTGGGAAATTTCTTTAATTTTGTCTTGGGTAAAAACGCCTCGACTGGCCAAGATTTCGGCAAAATTAGACTGTTTTAGTTTTTCTAATTCGCGGCGCACAGTTCCCGGATCGGCAGTAGGATCGTAGAGTACGTCCCGAAATTCGCGCTCGATAGCTTGCGGGTTCATCTGCCACGAATAAGTGTTGAGCAAGTAGTTTTCTACGTCGGCACGAATCGGGCTGTAAGTTACGGGTTCGCCTTTGACTTGAGCGGTAATTTTATCAGCTTGCTGGCCAACTTTGTCTTTAGCTTCTTTGAGCTGACCGATTACTTTTTCAACATCCAAGTCAGAAATATCCGTGCGACCCAATACTATTCCCATTAAAGCATTGACTGCCATTGTCGTTGCTTGCGACATCATGGTCGGGCTTTGTCCGGAATTTTGACCGCTCAGATTGCTGAGAGCTTTTTCTACCCTACTTGCTAATTTATCTGAGACCAAATCTCCCGATTTGGCAGATTTGAGATAGTCTACTAATTGGGCGATGCCATCTGATTGCTGCCCTTGTTTTCCTACTTGTTTCCAAGCATCTTGAAGTTGGTCTACAATCCGGTTTACGTCGCGTTTTGATAAGTCCGATCGCGAACTTACTAAATCTACGAGAGTTTGCCGGTCGAGATTCGGCAAATTTTCGCCAGCAATTGCTTTAAGTTGGGGATCGTTGAGCAATTTTTCAAATTCGCTGCGCATCCCTTTGATGTCTAATTCAGGCGGTTTGAGGCTTTGGATGTAGTCTTCGACGTTTTCTCGCAAGCTTGTAGGGTCGATCGCGCTACCGAGTTCGTGGCCCACTGCTGCTGCTGCTGCTTTGGCTGTGGCGACTACTTGGTTGCTGGCTGCTTTTGCGCCCAGGGCAGAGGCTGCGGTGCCGACAATAGCTTGAAAGCCTGATGTGGCGGTGTTGACGACAGAACCGATCAAGGAACCGACGGTGGTGGAGCTCACCCAGACAAGCATTGAGAAATAGGTAGCCCACACGACTAAACCGACGATCGCCCCTAAACCGGGACTGCTAATCAAGCTTAGCTTAACTGCTAGCAAGCAAGCGAAGAATAGGGCGATGGTGACTGTGACTAGCGTCCAAGTGCCTACCTTTCGGCCGATGTGGCGGACTGGGGCGCTGCCGCTATCGGACTGGCGGTCGCCGTCGTGGGATTGTCCTATGTAGGAAAGGCCTGCGGCTACTGATAAATTTGTTAGCAAGAGTTGGAAAGCGCAGGCGAGTACGACTCCAGCTATCAAGGCGATAAAAAATTGCGGCCCGGAATAGAGGAGTGCTGCGTCTTCTGCTGTGTTTGTAGTAGTCTGCTCTACTGGCACTTGGGCCAGCCAGAACCCGATGTTATACAGTTGTGGATTTATTGGCAAATTTTGATACATAGTATATTCCTCGTTAAGGGGTGGGTGCGCGCGATCGTTGGCGCGAGTTAACTAATGTATAGTTTTAGACTCATGCCCCCAATGGCAAGCATCGCCTTATTGACGAGCTAAAGCATCCCCCTACAGTTGGAAGTGTAGAAATATGTCTGCGGCCGGCTATCAATTTAGGGATATTTGTGATATGTAAGTTGGCAGTTGTTAAGTTGTTAGTTGTGAGTTATGAGTAAAGCGCGCTGGGGCGCACCCGAGATTTATAGTAGTCATGGTAAGTCTGATTAAAATCATCGCCGAGGAAAATCTTTGGTCGATCGATATTAACAGTCGGCACAGAAGCCCAGACAAATTGTTCACAAGATCGACCAATGCCATAACAAATTAGCTTTCAAGGAGTTCGATCGTGCAGCGAGAAAGTCATGCAATTATTATTGGCGGCAGTTTAGCAGGACTGTTGGCCTCTAGAGTATTAGCACAACACTTCGATCGAGTAAGTATTGTTGAAGGGGATTTTTTTCCAGAAAAACCCGCACCTCGCCCCGGTATTCCTCAATCCCGTCACCTTCACGTCCTTTTAAATCGGGGAAAAATCATCCTAGAAGAGTTTTTTCCCGGCTTGGAAAACGAACTGGTAGCTGCTGGTGCTCCTAGTGTAGATCCGAGGTCGATCGGGTGGTTGACTCCGGCGGGTTGGGCCCCGCACTTTAGCCCGGATGTAAATGATTTAATTATGTTCAGTCGGGATTTACTTGATTGGCAAATTCGCCGCCGCTTGGCTGAAAATACGAACGTGCATTTCCTAGAAGGAGGGAAAGTAACGGGGCTGCTGACGAATGCCTCGCGCGCTGCGGTTGCTGGCGTGTCGGTGCGTTTTCGCGATCGCCACAACCAGGCTAACATCCATGAAGAGAATTTGTATGCAGATTTAGTAGTCGATGCTGGTGGCAAAGTTTCCAAAACACCTCAATGGTTGAAAAGTTTGGGCTATGAACCTCCGCAAGAAACCACTATCAATGCTTTTGTCGGCTATGCCAGCCGCATCTATGAAGGCAGCGGTAAATTGTCAGGCACTGCGCCAGTATTGGTGTCAACAGCACCGCCATTTCGCACCCGCGGCGGTGGAATTGTTCCGATCGAAGGCAATCGCTGGCTGGTGATTCTCTTCGGGGGCGATCGCGATTATCCCCCCGAAGACGAAGCAGGTTTTCTAGAATTTGCCCGCACTTTGCCAACCCCGACAATTTATGATGCAATTAAAGACGCAGAAGCAATAACACCTGTTTATAGTTATCGAGGTACAGAAAACAGTTTGCGTCACTACGAACGCCTCGCTCGTTACCCTGAAAACTTAATAATTATCGGTCATGCAGTTTGCGCTTTTAACCCGATATACGGACAGGGAATGACCGTTGCTGCACTAGATGCTCAGATGCTAGATAAATGTTTGCAAAAGCAAAGAGAGCAGTATCCAGAAGGCGATTTAACAGGCTTTGCGCGACAATTTCAACAAAAACTAGCAAAATTACACACTACTCCTTGGACGTTTGCCATCAGTCAGGATTCCCGCTATCCGGGAAGTGAAGGTGCAAAACTAAACCTCGCTACGCGGCTGACAATTGGTTACATGGATCTGGTGTTAAAAGTGATGGTCTCAGATGCTAAAGTTTGTCAAGCATTTTTGCAAGTTATGCACATGAATGAGTCGCCGGTTGTACTTTTTCATCCCAGTATTGCGGTTAAGGCGATCGGGCAATTAGTCACGCGAAGACAGAAGGCAGAATTAATATAAAGAGTTTATACAGAATCAGGTTATTTTTCCCAATTCTATTTGCTCACCGCCGATCGAGGAAGATTAACGCAGATGAATTTATATTCATCTGCTGCGTTTATTTAACCTAATATTATGTCCGCTCGAACCTGCACGATCAAAAGCGTAACTTGGGCGACTGACGTTTTCAGCTATTTGAGGTAATAAGATGGGTCTAATCAGATTTTGTACCCCAATTGTGGATTATTGAAATAAATTATTATATTTATTTCAATAATTGTTTGCAGTCAGGAATTCCCCAAAAAAACTCAAAAAAACAGTTTGTTTTACCCATATCCCTTGCAATTCACGCTATTTTGTAGTAAAAAAATCGGTTTCTGCATCAATATACAGCGTATTCCAGGTTTATGAAGTAGTAGGGACAAAGGCTTTAGCCTTTGTCCCTACCGGGATCGAAGGATAGGCAGGTGTACTTCATGAACGTGGAATCTGCTGTATATCTGTGCCATTCTCAATTTCCAACCAAACAATCTAATTGTTCTTGCATTTGGGCGGTAACTAAATCGAAACAAGCATCGACATAATCGCGATCGCGCGCCGCCTCATCTCCGTACCTCTCAAATACAATCGGTTCGCAGACGCGAGTCCGAATTTGCACGGGTAAAGGCAGGTTCGGCAAAGGCCCAATACTCAATCCCCAAGGCAATCCCAAGTACACCGGAAATACCACCGGATCGATGCCCAAAAACCAGGGCATTCCCCATTCGTGCAATTGCTTAACTTGTTCGTACAAATCCGCCAAAACTATCAGAGTATCGTGGGCACCGTGCGAGATAATTGGTAAAATTGGCACTTCTTCTCGCAATGCTAATTTAATAAATCCCTTGCGTCCGGCAAAGTAAATTTTATTGCGCAAGTGATAGGGGCGAAAAGTATCTTCTGCGCCGCCCGGATAGACGAGAACCGGGGCATTTTTTCGCAAAGCTGCGATCGCCATTTTCGGATGCGCCTTGATGGCACCGCACTGAACCGCCATGCTAGCAACATCAGGAGAAACCTTCCAAACTGTCGGGTGCATCAATCCGTAGGCCAAGCGTTCCGTGCCGTACCTGCGGAACCATTCGTATAGGAACATAAACATATCTGGAGCCGCGAGCCCGCCGTTGTGAGAACCGACAACGAGCATTTTGCCGTTCGCGGGGACGTGATGCCAGCCATCGGTTTGTACGCGAAAATAGTAGCGGTACAGCCATTCCCAGATGGGCAGCAAAAGTTTAATGAAGTCGGGATTGCGATCGTCCAAAGATAAACCGTCAAAGGGATAGTTAGATGATTTGCCGTCTTTTTGGTTAGTAGTTTTTGTCACTGCAAAATTATTTAACGCTTTGGTCATTATATAGCAGGAGGAAGATGGAAGAACGAAGACCGAAATTTCAATCGACCCTTGATATTCCAGCAATTAAGAACTTCATAAACGTCGGGCGAGGTTGCTATATCAATATAATTAAATCAGAATTTACGCCAATATGTGGTTTCTGAGTGGGTTGGCGGGCAGGTTTTGTGCGGAGGTTTTGTACTTGTTGTCTATTTTGTGCGCAAACCCGCCCTACAAATTATATGGTTTCGGAGATTGTGTGCGGGATGTCAATATATAATAGTTAACACACAACTAATCACTAATGACTAATCACACTTCAGTATAAAAGTCAATACCGTTTCATCAATTCCCTTGAGTTTCAGTGGCTTATATTTAATAATTCGATTTTCCTCCACATAATCTGCAACCGCCGCCGAAATTAGCACAGTGTTTGGTTGCGCCACCTCTTGCAGGCGGGCGGCAATATTCACGCTCGGCCCGATCGCAGTATAATCCGATCGGTCTGGGCCGCCAAACATCCCCACCACCGCAGTACCCTGGTGAATGCCGCAGCGAAACCGCACCGGCTGCACCCCATTTTCTCCCACAATTCCCTGCTCCAACCAGCCCTTATTAAGCTCATTCAGAGCTTGCAGCATTTGGCTTGCAGCAGCTACAGCGCGGCGTACTTGCTCGTTAGGCGTTAGTTCCTCCGGCGCGCCAAAGAAAGCCATTACCGCATCTCCGACAAACTTGTCCACCGTACCGCCGCTGTCAAAAATAGCCTTAGTCATTGCCGCCAAATATTCATTCAAAAGCTCAGCTACCCGGCGCGAGCGCAGAGTATTTGCCATTTCCGTAAAACCGACAATATCGCTAAACAAAATAGTAATCAATCGCGGTTCCGGGCGCAAATCTAGGGCCAAATCTCCAGCCGCGGCGGCCTTCACCATCGACGGCGGCAAAAATCGGCGCAGCACCGACTCAGTTAAATAACTGTTCAACTGCTGCACTCGGCGCTCGTTTTGTTTGAGGGCGATCAAATTCCGCACTTCCGCCAACAATTCGCGATCGTTAAAAGGCTTGGACAAATAAGCGTCAGCACCCCGTTCAACTCCTTCAATTCGAGTATCTTCATCGGCTTTAGCAGTCAGCAAAATTGCCGGTGTTCCCTGCAATTCCTCATCCTCTCTAATCATCCGAATCAAATCCAAACCCGAGAGCAAAGGCATCATCAAATCCGTTACAATTAAATCCGGACGGCGGTTTTTTGCCACGGCAAATCCTTCTTCTCCGTTGCGGGCCAGCAAAACTGCAAATCCGGAATCTCGCAGAATTCCCGACACGTAAAAGCGCAAATCTGGATTGTCGTCAACCACCAAAACCGTACCCGCTGCTGTTTCTGAAGTTACCGATACTAGCGCCTCAAAGTTCAGATTTTCTGCCTCATTTTCCGACAAATCAGACTCAACATCTGCCAGTTCCACCGCAGCTTTTGATGAGTGAAACTCCGCAGGTATTTCTAGTACCTGTTCCGGGGGCAAGTGAGTCGAACCAAAGTGCAGCCACACGCTAAAAGTAGTACCTTCGCCGTAAACAGACTCGACGGAAATTTGGCCGCCGTGGAGTTCGACTAATTCTTTGACAAGTGCCAAACCCAAACCGCTGCCTTCGTAGGAACGGCTGGCAGAACCTTCGGCTTGGTGAAAGCGCTCGAACAAATAGGGAATTTGTTCGGTGCGAATGCCGATGCCGGTGTCTTTTACTTGCAACAAGCAGTGAGCGCCGGCCGATGCAACTGTCAGGGTAATATTTCCGCCTTCTGGGGTGAATTTGACAGCATTTGATAGCAGGTTGTAAATAACTTTGTCAAATCTTTCAATATCCAAATAAAGTAAAGGACATTCTTGCAGTTGGGTAATTAAGTGCAGTCCTTTTTTCTCGCAGTAGGCGCGGAACGACTCTGCGGTGGAGTAACAGAAACCGACCAAATCGCAGGGGCGAAAACTCGGCTGCATCCGTCCGGCATCGAGTCGCTGCAAGTCCAGCAGTTGATTTACCAAGCGCAGGAGGCGGCGGGAATTTCGCAAAGCGATTACGGCTTGTTCGTAGGGCAAGTCTTCTTTGCGCCCGCAAGCTGATTCTAGAGGGCCGATAGTTAGTGTTAGAGGGGTGCGGAATTCGTGGGAGATATTTTGGAAAAACTCGGTTTTGAGCCGATCGGCTTCCAGAAGCCGTTCTGCCTGCTGTCTGGTAGTCTGGTAGAGGCGCGACTGCTGCACCGCCAGAGCAGCTTGAGTTGCCACTATTTGAGCCAGGTCAATGTCTGAGAGGTTCCAGCGGCGGATGCTGCGATTTTGGCGCAAGGAAATGCTGCCGATGATTTTGCCTTCCGAGAGCAAGGGAACGACTAACAGGGCGCGGGCGGGCGATCGAACTTGCAGTTCTGTAACATTTAACTCGGGGTGTTCGTGGAGGTCTTCGATCGCCACCGGCTCTTTTGATACCATTACTTGCAGCAACACCGGATTGCCCCGAATCGGTACCAAAGACTGCGGTAGGGAAGGATGGGCAAAAACCCAGCCGCGAGCGTTACCAGCAGCAATAGCAGAAGCCAGATCTGGGCTTGGAGGGTTCGCAACTACCTCTGGATGGTTAAAACCTTGTTCTACAGCCACCGTATCCCTAGCGGTGTCGTAGAGCCCCACGCACTGGACGTACTCATCATCTTCTGTCCACAGAGATAGGGCGCAGCCGTCAACTTGCAAAGCTTGACCGAGCTGTTGAGTAATGGCTGCAAAAATATTTTGGGGGTCGAGGCTCGATCGAATTGCCGTAGTAATAGTATTGACTAATGCCTCGCGCTTTGCCAGCGCCCGCACCTTTTCGTAAGACCGGGCTTGAGAAAGCGCCAAAGCCGCTTGGTCTGCTACCGTAATTACCAACTGTACCTCGTGGTCTTGCCACTGGCGCGGTTCCTCGAACTGGTGCAGCGCCAAGACAGCCATCAGTTCGGTTTTGTAAAACAGCGGTACGATCAAGCTCGATCGAATATTCGCAGCTTGGTAAGCCTGCTGTCGCTGCTGATTGTCCCAGTTTAAAACTCGATCGTCCGTTTGGGCATCTTGAATCACCTCCACATCCCGAGTTTCCCAAACCAAATCCCGCAGCAAATCCGGGGACAGTTCGGCTGCTGCATCATCTTGGGGTCTGGCTTCAACATCGCCCTTCTGGTAAACGAACCACTCATCGGCCACCTGACCGTCTTGGAACGGCCGCAGCAGACAGCAACTCACCTCAAACATCTGCCCGACGCTTTCGACAATTCTTTGCAGCATTTGCTGGTAATTGGGAGCCGATCGGATAGTATTTGTAACGGCATAAAGCAGCGATTCTTGCGAGAGAGCCCTGCGCAGTTCATTGGTGCGCGCTTTCAGGATATTGTGAGTATCAACAGCTTGACTGACAAGAGTTCTGAGTTCTTGAGCATCCCAAGGCTTGGTAACGTATTTGAATACTTTGCCAGCGTTAATAGCTTCAACTAAATCTTCAACATCGGTATAGCCAGTTAAAATAATTCGGATCACGTCGGGGTATTGAGCCGCCGTCAGGCTGAGAAACTCCGTACCGCTCATTTTTGGCATTCGCTGGTCGGAGATAATCACAGCAACTTCTCCCTGTTTTGCCAAAATTTCGAGGGCAGCAGGACCAGATTCAGCTCTGAGCACTTTGTAGTCTCGATGGAAGGTGCGGTAAAGCAAATCGAGGTTATCCGGTTCGTCATCGACGATCAGAATTTTTAGCTTAGGATTTTCTTGGGAATTCATGCACCGTTCTCCTGTGCCCCGGGGCAGTTCGATTTAATAAGTCTGATGAAAGGAAGAATTCGCGGGTTTCAATTGCTGAAGTCACAATAATTCGTGAATTTGAAGTTGTTGTGAGGCAAGCCGAAGCAAGAATCAACCTTGATTTTTAATGTCTGGGCTTTCAATTCGGAATTCTTCTGAGCCACAGTTGTCTGTCGTGCACCCCAATTTTATTATTTAATGATATTCACATAAACTCGTCTCGCCGGAAATACCGTTGATCCCTCACCTCTATGCGTGAGAGGAAATACGAATCCGGCACTTTTAATTGCCGTCTGGATATCTCATAATACATAGGAATAACCGTCCTGATTGTAAGTATATTTGCCAAATTTATGTGCTATTGTCGATCCTCTGCCTGTTTTATTTGGTATGTTAAAACTGCCCGCAGCACCATACAATAGACAGCCAACATCTTTGCCTGTATTTTTCCCCAGACGTGACAGCAACTTTAACAGTCAGCCAAGGATAGGGCTCCTGAGCCGGCGTCAAGCCCCTGACTGATATTCGGGGGTGGCTCAGAGACAACAGAGGCTGCGAGTGCGAGGGACGCAATTACTGTACCATTTGAGTTAGACTTGCTCTTTTTCCCCGAACGCGGCATTTTTTGTACCTCCTGCAGACCTTCGACAAGCCAATTACTGCGATCGAACACCGCAAGCCCGAGCCTCCATCTGTTAATCTTAGCTAGGGATGTACTCTGTGGAAACCGATCAATCAGCTCGATCGAGGTTTTTAAGGTCTCGATCGCGCGCAGCACAGTATTGCAGCACAATATCGAGCCGACGGGGGAAAATCCCCGCAGACTGTTTCCAGGCATCCAAATTTAAATTGGACGCTGGGGAGAGTACCCCTGGCGCAACAGGTAATGCCGGTTCGATCGGGGACGGGGGATGGATTGCCCAGAACTGCTCGAAGGTGGGTTGCCCGGTCCGGGTCGGCGATGAACATCTGATGCGCGAGCGCGCCCGGTGTTAGTCTGACGAGTCGTTGAGTTTTTCAATTACCGCTTGACAGATAAATTATATTCGATCGGGTATTTCCGCAAGCACAGAGCGGTAAGATTCCCGGAACCTGACGTTCAAACCTTTTTGATTGTTTTTAATACCTTTCCCCCTACCCAGAAATCTAGTATTAGGGGATGGGTTTTTATTTGTCATAACTAGAGTCTTAAATGCTTAAAGGTTCCAACTTACATCAGATACTACTTAAAGTCAAGCACAAAAAAAAGTGATTTAATCCGGCTAATAAACTATGCCTATAAGTTACGTTATAAGATCGGTATAACATCAGTGAAGCTTCTAAGACGGGCAGCTTAGAAACCAACCTAGAAAAATTAATATAGTGGCCTGGTATTGTGAACCCTTCCTTTTTTTCCTCACCGTCTCACGAACAACAAACCCCCGGACTTTCTGGCTTTTCGATCCGGATGGCTGCGTCGAACGACTTGACGCAGCTAGCCGATATTTTGGCCGTGAGCTTTCACTCCCGCGAGGGGTTTGTAGAATGGGTGTATCCGGTGTTGCGTTTGGGCATTTACGAAGATTTAAAAAATCGACTGCGTTCTAAAGCAGAACATTACATTTGTCTGGTTGCTGAGCTAGTCTCGCGCGAGGAGGTAACACAGAATTATCGATCGCACCGAACTCAGTGCATAACAGGAACAATAGAAATGGCTCTGCGTTCTCGCTTCCCTTGGCAAGTCCCGAGTTCTGACTATCCTTATTTGTCAAATTTAGCGGTTCACCCCGAGTACCGGCGGCAGGGAGTTGCTCGACAATTGCTCAGCAACTGCGAGCAGACAGCCATAGAATGGGGATTTTCTGAGATTTACCTCCACGTTCTGGAAAACAATCACGCGGCGCGACAGTTGTACTATCAGGCCGGCTATCGCTTGCAACAGGTCGATTGGAATTGGACTGGCTGGCTGTTGGGCCAGCCACGCCGGCTGTTTTTACGCAAGCAGATTTCGGTCTCCTAAGCTAACTATTTGAAGTGATGGGAAATTGGAAATGGGGAATTAGGAGCTATAAGGAAGAAGGAAAAAACAGCTATCCGTGTATCCGTGACTTGTAGAGCATGAATCAAGGAATTGGTAAGAGGGAATTGCGGCGTAAAAGGAAGAAGTATTTAGCTATCTAGAAACTCAGAAAAAAATACCTATCCGTATATCCTTGAGTTCCGCATCTTGAATCAAAGGAATTAAGAATTGCAAATTGCCAATTGCAAATTGATGATGAGTTTTAATTTCCTATTAAGTCCGTCCGCTCGCACAACCCTAAGAAAATTGGTTTTTAGTAAAAACTTTAGCTACCAAATATTGTGTACCTCCAGACACCTGAAAACCGCGATACAAAGTTATACCAGTTTCCCCAAGATATGCTACAGTGACTCTTCGAGTGTGAGGCTTGTTATTTGAAACAGTCACCGACTATCAGCCAGCGTGATTCTTGACACTTAATTGGGTCTGCTACCGAAGTAGTCTAAGAGGATGTTTTAAAAGTAGAGGCTGTTGCAAGAAAGCTCACAAGACTTAAGCTGAAATTTGTAGAAACCAGCACCACGCTCACGCGAATGACGTGCAGCATATCCTAGCAATCTAACGAAAGGAACAGTGGGAATTAATCGCCGACCAATTTCCCTCAGAAAAACCTGGTGGTCGTCAACGTACCAGAGCTTTATTTAGCAACGCCATTCTCTATGTAAGCTGTTCGGCATTTAAATTGTCTGTCAAAAAAAATAAAAGTCTTGTGGGGTGGGCGTCCCGCCCGCGGAGAATATACAATTTAAATGCGCGACAGCTTACTGATGCCTTGCGATGTACCGGGCGAGGCTTACCAGGCGATTTTTCGGGTTGGCCTACCGTTTGTGGTTATTTTTGGAAGTGGAGCAAAGATGGTACTTGGTTAAAGATTCGCGACAACCTTTACCAGCGGGTAAGAGTAGCTGCCGGACGGAAACCGAGTCCGTCACAAGCAGCCCCAAACATCGGAGACTTTTATCTACATAGCGATGATTCGGATCGCGGTCAGACGACTAGCATGATTTTTTACTCGCTTCTACTTTTAAAACATCCCCTTAGAGAGGAACCAGAGGCAAGTTTAGGATAGGTTTCAAGCGCCCAGAGGTATAAACGGAACTTACCCGGATTTAGTATTATCAGGAACGCCACAGAAGTTCTGACCTTCTGTGGCGTTGACTTCTCAGAACAGGAGACTTCCGCCGCCAATTCTACACCTCAGAGAGATTTGGCAGGAAATCCGACGAACCGATCGCCCCGTTAACGCCAACCAGATTCGCTAAAACCCGATCGGTTCCTGCTACTCGCAGCAACGTACCGTTCGGAGTGGCGCTAAATTGCAACTGCTGCAAACTCACTTCGTTGCTCAAAACAAACTTATCGACGCCTACCTCGAAGTTGATGACAGTATCAGTGCCGCCATCAGCACTCAACACAAATCGATCGCTCCCAATACCTCCAATTAAAGTATCGTCGCCCAAGCCACCAAACAGCCAGTCATCTCCAGCGCCACCATTGAGAAGGTCGTTATCTTTACCGCCAGTCAGGGTATCGGTGCCAGCATCTCCGTTGACGGTATCTTGGCCTTCGTTGCCGTAGAGCAAGTCATCGCCCTCACCACCGTTGATGCAGTCTTGCTGGTCGTTTGCGCCCACCGAGACACCCCGGTTATCAGCACGATCGCCATATATGGTATCGCTGCCCTCGTCTCCGCAGAGTTCATCGCTGCCGTCACCGCCGTAAATCAAGTCGTCGCCCAGATCCCCGTGCATGAGGTCGTTACCTTTGCCGCCGTAAATCAAGTCGTTATCTTGACCGCCACTGATGGTATCGTCAGCTTCATCGCCGAACAGCACATCAGCACCGATGCCACCAAAGAGCAAGTCCCGTCCGCCAACGTCCTTAGCTCGACTTCGAGCACCGCCGTACATGGTGTCGTCGCCGCTGTCGCCAACCAGCGTATCGGAGCCAAGTTCGCCCCAAATCAAGTCGTTATCTTTGCCCCCCCAAACGCGATCGCTGCCTTTACCTGCTTGGACGGTATCCTGGCCGTTGCCACCGCCGATGATGTCGTTGCCGCTGCCGCCAAAGATTAAGTCTTGTTCGCCAGTATCCCCGATTGACTCGGAACCCCCGCTATCGCCGAGCAGAGTATCGGCTCCTTCGCCGCCGTAGAGAGTATCGGAGCCTAATTGACCGTAGATGATGTCATTGCCTTTACCTCCGTAAGCGCGATCGTTATCTTTGCCTGCAACCAGCGTATCGTTGTCTTCTTGGCCGTTGAGGAAGTCGTTGCCGAAGCCTCCGTACAGCAAGTCGCGTCCCTGGGAGTCGCTGACCCTTTGGTCGCCGGTGCCACCCAACAAGGTGTCGTCCCCGATGCCAGCAAACAAGGTATCGGAGCCGAGTTCGCCCCAAATCAGGTCATTTTCTTTACCTCCAAGGGCAATATCGTCATCTTTGCCGGCATGGATGGTATCGTCGCCCTCGTTGCCGTTAATGAGGTCTGCACTGTTGCCTCCGAAGATCAAATCGCCATTGTTCTGAGCGCTGCTGGAGTTATCCCCGCCGTTGTCTCCCAAAATCGTATCGGCACCTCGATCTCCATACAGGGTGTCAGACTCTAAGTCGCCGGCAATCCAGTCGTTCTGTTTGCCTGCAAATACGATATCGTTGCCCTCGTCCCCGTAAACAATATCGGTGTCAATGCCCCCAAAAATCGTGTCATTGTCTTCGTTGCCGTAAATTTCGTCCGCCCCGTCTTCACCTAAAAGCAGGTCGTTGCCTTCAAAACCGACAATTTTTTGGTTGCCTTTGGTGTCTGCGATCGAGTCATCGCCTTCGGTTCCTTTGGTGGTTTGTTCCTCTGAAAATTGTGAAATCGGCCGGACAAATCCAACTGCGGGCGGTTGCTGCGGGGGCGCAAAGTTAATTCCCGGTTTTTCAATAATCGGCGAACACTGACAGTCGGTATCTGCGATCGGCGTTGGAGTTGGCGTCGGAATCGGCGCTGGAGTTGGCGTCGGAGTTGGCGTCGCAACTAGGACAGCGGCAACAGTAGCGGTAGCCGGACTGATAGCGCCGCTGTTGTCGGTAGCGCTGTAGGTGAAATTGGCTCCGGTAAAGTTGCCTGTCGTTTGGAGAAATAGTTGCTGCAACTGTTCCGGAGTCAGGACTTGACCGGGTGTCACCGCTACGCCGCCGTTAGCGGGATCTCCTAAAAACAGGATTGCTTGGTCGGCTGGGGGCAGGGTGTTGATGGTGTAAGAGGCGATCGACCCGTCGGGGTCGCTTCCTCCCAATCCCGTGATTAACTGGCTGCTGTTGGGCGCAAGGCTGGAGTTCGCATTGTTGGCTAATGGCGGTTGGTTGGGAGTTGGAAGTATGACCGACACAGTAGCGGTAGCCGGACTGATAGCGCCGCTGTTGTCGGTAGCGCTGTAGGTGAAATTGGCTCCGGTAAAGTTGCCTGTCGTTTGGAGAAATAGTTGCTGCAACTGTTCCGGAGTCAGGACTTGACCGGGTGTCACCGCTACGCCGCCGTTGGCGGGATCTCCTAAAAACAGGATTGCTTGGTCGGCTGGGGGCAGGGTGTTGATGGTGTAAGAGGCGATCGACCCGTCGGGGTCGCTTCCTCCCAATCCCGTGATTAACTGGCTGCTGTTGGGCGCAAGGCTGGAGTTCGCATTGTTGGCTAATGGCGGTTGGTTGGGAGTTGGAAGTATGACCGACACAGTAGCGGTAGCCGGACTGATAGCGCCGCTGTTGTCGGTAGCGCTGTAGGTGAAATTGGCTCCGGTAAAGTTGCCTGTCGTTTG
>NZ_JAUBTB010000107.1:0-21721 GCF_036704965.1 Microcoleus sp. F10-B2
TAGGGAGTAAGGTTTCATTTTTTCTCCTTCTTGTCACCTCTATTATTGTACCTAATCGTTAAGCAAAGTGCTGTATCTTTAATTATCTGATAGCGATACTGTTTTATTTTTTCAGGTTTTTGGGATTCGGCTATCTGCCGTTTATGCTGAATCTCACGCTTTTGCCATTCTGCTAACAAATTTTTATAATCGCGCATTTGTTGCTTGTATTGATTAAGTGTTCGTAAGTAATACATTTGTTGTTGCCAGAAGTTCAAGGCAGTAACCAAGATTCCACCTACAGAAATATAGAAACTAATGATAATATTTCTACTGGCAATCAGACCAATAGTTGCAAAAGGAATAATTAATGGCAGAGATTTATAAAAAAACAAAAGTACATCAATTGGTTGGGGCTTATAACTAGGAGGTAAAGGTTTGGGTTCACTAAATTTCCATGTGAATGGAACTGCATTCATAGCTTGAATAACAGGGTCGGGCATGAGGATAATAGGATATTGATTCATGTTTTTTAGTGGTTGTATTATTAAACTATAATACTCAACTATTTTCACGAGATATTCCGCTCGGCAAAGGCCAACGATGTTCTAACAAGGTGGGTATTTGCCCACCTCACCAAATTATCCCATAATCCCAGCAAAAAAGTCGATCGTCTCTTTCAACGCTTTCACAAACACATCAATCTCCTCGCGAGTATTGTAAAAATACAAACTCGCCCGCGCCGTAGATGAAATATTCAAATAGCGGTGCAAAGCTTGCGTGCAGTGATGCCCGGAACGAATCGCGACTCCCTCCTGATCTAACATGGTAGACAAGTCTTGAGAGTGAATTTCTCCGGCTGTAAATGCCGCCAAAGCTGCCCTACCTTCGCCGTTGCTGTCTGGCTGCGGCCCGTAGATTTTAATCTCGGGAATTTGCCGCAATTGTTGGAACATATAAGCAGTCAATTCAGCTTCGCAAGCGTGAATCTTATCCATGCCAATGTTACTAAGATAATCGACTGCTGCACCGAGGGCGATCGCCTCTCCGATTGCAGGCGTCCCCGCCTCAAATTTGTGCGGCAAATCGGCATAGGTGGAATAATCGAGAAACACGTCAGCAATCATCTCGCCGCCGCCGAAAAACGGAGGCATTTCTCTCAGCAAGTCCAGCTTGCCGTACAGAAAACCGATGCCAGTCGGAGCGCACATTTTGTGACCGGAAGCAACCAGCCAATCGCAATCTATTGCTTGCACATCTACTATCATGTGCGGCACGCTTTGGCAAGCATCAATTAAAACTCTTGCGCCGAAACTGTGGGCAATTTTGCAGATTTCTTTGACTGGACTGATGCAGCCCAAAGTATTAGAAACGTGAACTGTTGACACCAACTTAGTTTTATGGGAAATCAGCGTTTTAAACTGTTCTAAGTCAAACTCGTTAGTTTCCGTTAACTCGACAAACTTCAGTACCGCACCAGTTCTTTGAGCAATCATTTGCCAGGGAACGAGATTGCTGTGGTGTTCCATCACTGACAGAATAATTTCATCTCCAGCTTGCAAATTGCTCAAGCCCCAAGAATAAGCAACCAAATTAATCGCTTCGGTGGCGTTGCGAGTATAGACAATTTCTTGCCGCGACGCCGCATTCACAAAAGCCGCAACTTTGTCTCTAGCAGCTTCGTAAGCATCAGTCGCTTTGGCGCTGAGAGTGTGAGCTCCCCGGTGCACGTTTGCATTGTATTTTTCGTAGTAGTCGCGCCAAGCGTTGAGCACAGCTAGGGGTTTTTGAGAAGTAGCTGCATTGTCTAGATAAATTAGCGGTTTGCCGTTGACTTTTTGAGTCAAAATTGGGAAGTCGCCGCGAACTTTTGATGCGAGGGTTTTTTCTTGAATAAGTGTCATATTTTTTGAAGTTAGTGATTTGTCGTTGGGTGGGGGCGGGTTTACGACATTGTTGGTTTTAGGCAATTATTATTCGTGAAACCCGCCCCTACAGGCTGTTAAAAATGGTGCAAGATGTTGTAGGGACACAGCACTGCTGTGTCCTCTGTGTCCTCATCTTTATGAGTTATCCTTGAATAGCCACACAGGTAGAAAGCATTTTCGCGACCCCAAGAATCGGTAATTGATTGAGCATTTCCGCCGCAAAAGCATCAATCAGCAAATAGCGACTTCTTTCTAAATCCAAACCGCGACTTTGCAAGTAGAAAAGTTCATCGTCTTCTAATTGACTGACAGTTGCACCGTGGGAACATTTAACGTTGTCGGCCACAATTTCTAACTGCGGTTTGGTATCTACGCGAGCTCTCGGCGACAGCAACAAATTTCGGCTTAACTGTCCGGCATCTGTCAATTGTGCGGCTTTGCGAACGAAAACTTTGCCGTTAAATACAGCGCGAGCTTTGTTGCCGATAATGCACTTGTGAAGTTGGCGGCTTGTACCGTGGGGGTGATTGAAATCGATTAAACTGTGAGTGTCTGATAACTGTTCGCCAAAGGCTACGGTTAAACCATTTAGAGTTGTTTCAGTGGCTTCGCCGCGCTGAAATACTTCTAAATTGTGCCGCGATATTTTGCCTCCCAAGCTGATAGCATGACAAGTATAACGGCTATTGCGAGATTGCTCGATCGCACTTTTGCCGATATGAACAACTTCTCCACCTTCCCGCTGCAGCCGAACGTGATTCACAGTGGCATTTTCGCCGACAACAACATCCGTTACAGCATTCGTAAATGCAGCGACATTACCGATAGTTGCGTAATCCTCAACCAGCGTCACATTGCTTCCAGGCTCAGCTATGACCAAGCAGTGCGGCTGGGACATCGTGGGAGATGCACCGGGCGCTGTCAGGAACAGCAAGTGAATCGGAAGGTCGATCGACATATTGGCCGGCACGAACACCACCGCAGAATCCGCCAAACCCGCAGTATTCAGCGCGGTAAACACCTCGGTTTGCTGTCTGTGCTTGCTCAAAACATCGCTGATGCGCCCTTGATATTTTTCGGGCACATTAGATAGATTACCTGCGTAAAAGTCGATCGGCAAATTCGGCAAATTCGGCAAATTCACCGTTGATAAATGCGGCGCATAAAAACCATTGACAAAGACCAATCTTAATGGTAAATCTGCCTTGTCTTTCACCGGCATCGTAATATCAGACAGCTTAATTTCTGACTGATTGCTTGCCGGCAAATTCAACGGGATTTGCAACAGCGGCGACAAATCAGTAAAACGCCATTCTTCATCCTTCACTGTCGGAAAATGAGAAGAAAGCACGTATTGAGCCGCAATGTCGCGCAAATCATCCAACCCGTAAACAGAACTTTTGAGATGAGCAGCGCCCAAATTTTCGCACTGATTCACCAAGCCAGTCAAAAACATTTCTCTAGTAGCAACTTGCGTATTCATCATCATCGCGCGCCTACTCCTGCTGCTTCCTCTTCCACAACCCAGTCATAACCGCGCTCTTCCAATTCCAGCGCCAACTCTTTCGGGCCAGTCAAGATAATTCTGCCCGCTTCCATGACGTGAATAAAATCAGGAATAATGTAATTCAGCAACCGCTGATAGTGAGTAATCACCAACATCGAATTTTCAGCAGTTGACAACTGATTCACACCGCCGGCGACAATCTTGAGAGCATCGATATCCAAGCCCGAATCAGTCTCATCTAAAATAGCTAATTTCGGTTCCAACAGCGCCATTTGCAAAATTTCATTCCGCTTTTTCTCGCCGCCGGAAAAACCCTCATTTACGCTGCGGCCTAAAAAAGAATCATTCATCTTGACAATATCCAGCTTGTCCTCGATTAAATCTTGGAAATCAAAAGCATCCAATTCTTCCAATCCGCGATGTTTGCGGTGAGAATTGTAAGCCACGCGCAAGAAATCCAGATTGCTAACGCCGGGAATTTCCAAAGGATATTGGAAAGCCAGAAATACGCCCGCCAAAGAGCGTTCTTCCGGCGCTAATTCCAGCAAATTTTGACCCAAAAATGTCACTTCTCCGCCCGTTACCGTATAAGCAGGATGACCCGCTAATATCTTGGATAAAGTGCTTTTCCCCGAACCGTTCGGACCCATAATCGCGTGAATTTCACCCGATTTAATTTCCAGATTCAAACCCTTAATGATTTGGGTATCTTCCACATTCGCAGTTAAATCGCGGACGGATAGCACCACTTGACTATTTTCAACAATCATCTATTTTTGTCCTTTTCCTCAATGCACTTTACTGTTTTTTCTTCTCGTTCCTAGGCTGTACCCATTGGTGACAATTTAACGTTAAACCGATAGTCCGCCAGGGAATGAATTCCCTGTCTCAAAGCTTAAGTCCTCTGAAGAGGACTGAGAAGAAAACTTTTAAACTCATTAGTCCTATGCAAGAGGACTTTAGCTATTAGCCAGAGAATTCATTCCCTGGCGGACGGTGGGATTAAGTTGTCCCCGATAGAATTGGCCTGGAAGGGTTTCTTGCCCGCGAAAATTATCCGACACTTCCTTCGAGTTTCAGACTCAGCAACTTGTCAGCTTCTGCCGCAAATTCCATCGGTAACTGATTGAAAACATCTTTACAGAAACCGCTAATCATCATCGAAATAGCATTTTCTGCGGAAATTCCCCGCTGTGCGAAGAAGAACAATTGCTCTTCCCCAATCTTAGAAGTAGAAGCTTCGTGTTCCACTTTAGCAGTGTGGTTCTGCACTTGAATATAAGGGAAAGTATTCGCTTGAGCGTTATCCCCAATCAGCATCGAATCGCACTGAGAGTAATTGCGAGAGCCTTTAGCATTCGGCCCCATTTTCACTAAGCCGCGATAGCTGTTGGATGAATTTCCGGCAGAAATTCCCTTAGAAATAATCGTGCTGCGAGTATTTTTACCAACGTGAATCATTTTGGTGCCGGTGTCAGCTTGCTGTTTGTTATTTGTCAGCGCTACCGAGTAGAATTCGCCTACCGAGTTGTCGCCGACTAACACGCAACTGGGATATTTCCAAGTAATCGCGGAACCGGTTTCTACCTGCGTCCAAGAAATCTTAGAATTAACTCCCTGACACAAACCCCGTTTCGTCACGAAGTTGTAAATCCCGCCTTTACCGTTGGCGTCGCCGGCGTACCAGTTTTGCACTGTGGAGTATTTGATGTCGGCATTGTCCATTGTTACCAATTCCACGACGGCGGCGTGCAGTTGGTTGGTGTCAAACATCGGCGCGGTGCAGCCTTCTAGGTAAGAAACAGAACTGTTTTCTTCTGCGACAATTAGGGTGCGCTCGAACTGGCCAGAATCTCCGTTGTTGATGCGGAAATAGGTTGACAATTCCATCGGACATTTGACGCCTTTGGGAATGTAAACGAAGGAACCGTCGCTGAATACGGCGGAGTTGAGGGCTGCGAAAAAGTTGTCGCCGACTGGTACGACGCTGCCGAGATATTTTTCTATTAATTCGGGATAATCTTTGACGGCTTCTGAGATGGAACAGAAAATAACACCATCTTTGGCTAACTTTTCTCTAAATGTTGTGGCAATTGAAACGCTGTCGAAAACGGCATCGACGGCGACATTTCCGAGCCGTTTTTGTTCGGAGAGGGGAATGCCGAGTTTCTCGAAGGTTTCTAGGAGTGTCGGGTCAACTTCATCCAAACTGTTGAGCTTTTTGGGCTTTTGTTTGGGCGCGGAATAGTAGATAATTTGTTGGTAGTCGATCGCGGGATAGTTGACGTGGGGCCAGGTGGGTTCGGTCATTTTCAACCACTGCCGGTATGCTTTGAGGCGGAATTGCAGCATGAATTCCGGTTCGTTTTTCTTGGCGGAAATCAGGCGGACTACATCTTCGCTCAAGCCGCGAGGGATGGTGTCTGACTCGATGTCGGTGACAAAACCGTATTTGTAGGGCTGGTTGACTAGGGTTGTGACTGTAGAGCTCATTAATTTTGCGCTTTCGAGTGTTCTGGATAAGTCTCTCAAAGATGGCAGACGCGGAACGGTCGGGGGCCCGACGAGTTCTGGGGGCTGCTCTGGGAAGTAAAACAACTGATTTGTTGCTTTAGTATATTTTAAGCTACATTAACAACAGTGATATTGTCAAAGTCAAATTAATAATTTTTTGTGAAGATGATGGAGACTACTCAGCAGACTTCCACCAAACAAGACATCCTGGAATATTTGCTCAAGGGAGGGCAGGGGACGGCTCTTGAGTTGGCGGAGTCTTTGGATATCAGTCCGCAGGCAATTCGCCGTCACTTGAAGGATTTGGAAGCGGAGGGGCTGATTCAGTATCAGTCGGTTCAGGCTGGGATGGGGCGGCCGCAGCACATTTATGAGCTTACCAGTCTGGGGCGCGATCGATTCCCGAATCGTTACGGCGATTTTGCAGTCTCTTTCTTGGATACTTTGGCGGAAACCGTCGGCCGCGAGCAAGTGATTACTATCCTGCGAAAACAGTGGCAGCGCAAGGCTACGGACTACCGGCGGCTAGTGGGTACGGGTTCGCTGCAAGAACGGGTGACTAAGTTGGTGGAACTCCGCAGGGCGGAAGGTTATATGGCTGAGTGTTATCCTGTAGAATCTGTAGAGGTTGGGATGTGCGATCGCACTGGTTTGGGCGATCGATTTGTGTTTGCGGAACACAACTGCGCGATTTCTAATGTGGCTGAAACTTTTCCGAGCGTGTGCGGCAATGAGTTGGAAATGTTTGCTGCGGTTTTGCCGGACTGTATTGTAGAGCGGACTCACTGGATTATTAATGGGGAACACCGCTGCGGTTATTTGATTGCAAGAAGGAAGAAGGAAGAAGTTCGGCAACAGGCAATGTACGGGATTTAACGGATGTGACGCAGGGAAGTTCGACAACGGATGAGTGTAACGGATGTCACGGATGTCACGGATTGCCAATTACCGATTAGCAATTACCAATTACCAATTTTTAATATATGGAACCGCTAGCAGATTTTTTAAAGCCGGAAGAGTGCGCGGAAGTTGATATGGCGCTGCTGTCATCGAAGGAAAAGTTTTCGGCGCGGCTGGCAATTTATGCTTTGAGGGTGCTCAAGCAAATTGCTGGGGAGACTGGGAAGCCGGTGGCTGAGGTGACAAATGGACAGGTGATGGATTGGATTAAGAATGATGAGAGTATTAAAGGGTCGATCGAACTTGATGCTAGTTTTGAAAACTTTTTTACGAATTTGGTGGTTGCGTCTTTGCGGCCGTTGAGGCAAATTGCGACAGAATCGGGAGGGGCGATCGAACAATTAACAGTTAAGCAGGTCGTGGCGTGGTTTGAGAAGGACGGGAAAATTCGCAGAGAACAGGGAACCGAGGCGGCGTTTTTGGATTTGTGAGTTAAAGGTCGATCGGCAACACTGGCAAATAATACGTCAAACTCGGCGATTGGGGGCAGTTTCGGGCGATCGAAAAAAAGTTTGGACACAGGGGTTGACAGACTGGGGGAAACTTGATAATGTAATTAAGTCGAGCGAAAGAGATGCAGCGCATCAAACTAAACGCAGACACAGGATTAAAAGTTTTCAAAGCTTTCCTGGTGCTTATGATGTAATGGAACCACTCCGATCCATCCCGAACTCGGTTGTTAAACGTTGCTATGGCGAAGATACTCGGCGGGTCACTGCCCGGTAAAATAGCTCAGTGCCAGGTTAATAATAAACTAAAGCTCTTTTCCCGCAACAACGGAAAAGAGCTTTAGTTTTTTGGGCGAGTTATTAGTCGTTTCCTTTAGGGTTCGGCGGTTGAAACCGGGCAGCAACACACAAACGAAGCTCGGCGGTTGAAACCGCTACTACACTGAAGAATAAGAGGTAAAATTTATGAAGATTCGTTATGATTCCGAAATTGATGCTCTCTACATTAGACTTGTAGAAGGCAAGCATCAGTGTCGCACTTTACAGTTAACTGACGAAATTGCTTTAAATATTGGGGAAAATGAGTTATTGGTAGGGATAGAAGTTTTAGATGCTACACAGGTTTTAGGTAGTGGAAGTATACCTAATGTAGTGCTAGAAAATATAGCTTTTACTGTAGCTTAAATAGGGAAAGCAATCGCTACCTGTGCAAATATAAGAAATGATGAGTGGAAACACGATCCGTACTTTTGATGCAAAATCTTATACAGATTTACTTGTTCGGTATCAACCCAAACCGATCGCAAATGAAGCAGAAAACGAGGCCGCGATCGCTCTCGCTTGCGAACTGGAACACCGCCCTATGCGATCGCAGGAGGAAGAGCTATTTCTGGAGCTTTTGATAACGCTGATTGAAAAATTTGAGTCTGAAAATTATCCGATTCCTGCAGGAAATGCTGCTTCTATGTTGCAACATTTAATGGATGCGAGAGATTTGGACAAATCTGATTTGATTCCTGTTTTGGGAACGGAAACTGAGGTTGAGAAAGTTTTTGTTAGCGGAAGGGCGATCGAAATAGATGAAGCCAGGAAATTAGCCGAGTTTTTCCACGTGGATATTAGTTTGTTTCTTTAAGGGCGATCGGCTACTTGTTGAGTAGAAGTTGCTGATAAAATAATTGAATCCAAAATTTCTGGGGTCAATCCTCGCGCTTGAGCATTCTGACTAATCTCACTCATTACCTCCTCTAGGGGTCTTTTGCGTCGAATTGCATCACTAAGTTTCAGGCTAAGTAATGCCTCCAATTTACGACGCTGTTCTTCAGAAGAAGCCTCAAATATCTTAGCAACTTCAGCATTGACGCGAATTGCGATCGTTTTGGTTTGCATGATGATTATGTGATGTTTCAATTATAGTTTTATATCTATTATCTAGGCTAACACAGGATTTTAGTAGGATAGTAATGGGTTTAACTCCAAAGTCAAAAACCTGGTTTTTGCCATACCTGATAAAATCCCAATCACACTTCCCTCACCGCTACTCACTTACAGTAAACCCGCCTTCAGACCAAAACAAGCCCATCCATAATATAAAAATCATCGGCATCCAACCTCATCAACAGAATACGCCCAGCAACCACCAAAGAACGCGCAAGAATATTTTTGCATTCATTATGACCATATCCGCTGAAGGTCATAGGCATCAAAAGCCACATCGCGACTAACCAAAACAAGGGAATGATTAATCGCCTGTGCCACCAGAATGCGATCGAAAGGATCTCGATGATACAGCGGCAAGTTAAGATAGCACTCTGTATCCGAGAATGTGATGGGCAAAACCTCTATTTTTAGTTGTTGCAACACTTCCTCTAATTCAGAGAATGAGTTTTGCAAGCTTAGTTTTCCTAAGTTAAGCTTAATGGAAATTTCCCATAAGCTAGCGATACTCAACCTGAGAGTGTTACTTGGATCTTCAAGAAGTTCTGCTGCTTTAGAACTTAATTGTTTACTGTCTTCCAAGTACCAGAGAAAAGTATGGGTATCCAGTAGAATATTCATGTTTACATATAATCCTTTAAATCTTCTAGAGGTTCATCAAAATCATCAGACATCCAGATTTTCCCTTTCCAAATTCCCAGTCCGCCTCGCTTGGTAGCTTTTTCGGTTTTAGGAGCCTCTTGGGCGTAGCGGCTCACCAGAAATTCTATATAGTCAAGGACGGCTTGTTTGACAGATTCAGGTAATTTTTCGAGATTTTTTAAGATGGCGGTTTCTATCATCATTTTTTACTCTCCTTTAAAAATGACTGGCTGTATCATGGTTTCTGCTCGCGATCGCCCTATCTATTCCATTAAAGCACCCACACCCAAAGTCAGCAACAGAATACCCCATTATCTAGTGCGATCGCCCTCACTCTACCCAAATCCCGATCGCACTAACACCATCATAATTGTGCAACTTGCCTAAAATCGCCCGATCGACTATTCTTCCTAGTAGATATCATCTTGATATAACAACTGACAAAAACATGACAGCAATATTACCGCCTTGGATTGTTTTAGACTCCCTATTGCACAACTGGCTACTAGAAGATATCGGTAGGGGCGATCGCACAACATCGGCTTTATTTCCCGCAAACAGCATCCAGGGTACTGCTAAATGGATTGTCAAAGAAGCTGGAGTCATTGCCGGATTGCCAATTGCCGATCGCACATTTAAACTTTTAGACAGCCGCCTCAGTTTCATCCCCCAAGTACCCGAAGGGAAACTGTGCGAAAAAGGAGAAGTAATTGCAGAGATTTCCGGCAATTTCGATGCGCTGCTAACCGGAGAAAGAGTAGCATTAAACTTGGCAATGCGTTTGAGCGGCATCGCTACTTTAACTCAAAAATATGTTGACAAAATTGCCGATTTACCCGTGCAATTGGTGGATACGCGCAAGACAACACCGGGGTTGAGATTGTTGGAAAAATATGCAACTCAAGTCGGCGGTGCTTGCAATCACCGGATGGGCTTAGATGACGCGGTGATGGTGAAAGACAATCACATTGCGGCGGCTGGGGGAATTGCAGAGGCGATCGCCCTAATTCGCAATTCTATCCCCTATCCGCTGACAATCGAAGTTGAAACCGAAACTCTCGCCGAAGTAGAGACAGCTTTGCAGCACAAAGCCGATATTATCATGTTAGATAATATGTCCTTCGATCTGATGCGGCAGGCTGTGGCAATAATTCGTCAAAAGAGCGATCGGGTAAAAATTGAAGCTTCCGGTAATGTTACTTTAGAAACAATTAGAAGTGTAGCCGAAACCGGAGTTGACTATATTTCTACCAGTGCTCCGATTACGCGATCGACTTGGCTGGATTTGAGCATGAAAATTAATAGTAATACCCGCAGTCCGGCAGGGGTTTAAACCCCTGCCTCAAAGCTGAAGTCCTCTCAAAGAGGACTAACAGACATCTGCAAAAAATAACTTGAAACCCAAGTCAAGCCTAAGCTAAAATCTAATTTCTGGAAAAGTCTAATGAATTATTCAGTCCTCTTTTAGAGGACTTTCGCTATGAGCCAGGGGTTTAAACCCCTGGCGGTATTTGGGACCCGATCGATATTTCGGCTGAAGTTGATACCAATGGGCAAGGCCGTGTCCGACCTTGCTGAGAGTCAACTGTTAACTATTAGTTAGTTATTACCAATAACCAATAACCAATAACCACTAACTACTAACAAATTACTACTTCGAGATAAAATGAACCCAAAAATTCCCGTCAGGTATACAGAGGCTGCGGATTAAGCGGTAAGTATAGTGCAAGTAAGCACCGCTGACACTTGTATCGTAGCCAGTTCGGAACCACTCGCCATAGGGATCGTGGACGAAAAATCCCTCGCTGTCGTAGCCTGCGACAACTACAATATGACCGAAAGACGTGAAGTACCCGTGGATAACAGCGGGATTTCCGCTGGCGAGCCAATCTTGAATGTCATCAATAGTTGCATTCTCGGTAAAGAAATCTTGAGCGCCGTAATCTCTAACAATCTTTGCTAAATCGTAGGGGTCCCAGCGACTGTAACCTTTGGCGATCGCATATTCGTAAAGTTCGTCTTCATATTGCCCGGTTTGTTTGCGCCGCGGCACCTTCAAAAAGTCCATACACATCGCTAATGAAGTTACATTGCAAGAACCTGTAGGATTGTTCAAGTTATCCATTTGCGATAGATAAGGAATGCCAAGCCTGACAGTTGGGGGATTCGGTTTGGGATAAAACAGAACGCTGTCTTGAGTAATTTGAGCGTGTGCTCCGAAAACATACCAAATCCCTGAATCTTTGAAAGACTCGTTGCGCAAAGCAACTCTGATGTGACCGCGAGCCGGAGCAAAAGCCAGGATCTCAAACTCTTTTCCGGCTGGTATTACTTGTTTTTCCGAGTCCTGAAGTTGAGAAGACGCCACCGGTTTTGATTTAAAAATGGTGTCTCTGAGCGTTTTTAGGATTAGGGGATGTGTGGGAATCTCCTCTGGTTTGGTTTCGATCAGCTTTTTGGCTGTGACTGCTCCCAAAAAACCCGGTTCGCCGCACTTCATCAGAGTTTGAAATCGGTGGAGGGTGGCGGTAGAGAGAGGGCCAAAAATTCCGTCTACGGGAGGCTTCAGTAAACCCAGGTCAATGAGGCGGCTTTGAATTTGGCCACTGAGTTCGTCGTCTGCAGCAATTGCTTTGGCATCGTACCTAATTTTTGAGTTGAGAAAGTTTTGTAATTTCATGCTTGCGTGCCCTGTCAATCCATTGCGCGATTTTAGATTTTAGATTTTAGATTTTAGAATTACGATCGCCGATAAATCTGGTTTCCCTAGACTAAATTGCTTGCTCGTCAATAATTCCCAGTTTATCGTCTCATAATATTACGGTAATTTTGTCGCTCAATCTATTTTAGATTTTAGATTTTAGAGCCCGATCGATCTGGTTTCCATAGATTAAATTGCTAGGCCGTCAATAATTCCCAGTTTATCGTCTCATAATATTACGGTAATTTTGCCGCTCAATCTATTTTAGATTTTAGATTTTAGATTTTAGATAAACCCGGTTTCCATAGAGTAAATTGCTGGGTCGTCAATAATTCCCAGTTTATCGTCTCATAATATTACGGTAATTTTGCCGATCGCCCGTACCTTAAAGGCTTCATATTAATTATTTGATACAAAACCTTCAAGGCGCGGGCAGATCGAATTTCACGCACTATTGACTAAAAATCCCTGATGCCCATTGACATTGTTTCTGCCCAATGCCGTTGGATGCCTCAAAAGCACAGCGATGGTAGAATTGCCCTGTTGAGGCGATCGTCCGATTTATGCTTCGTCGGGGCGAATTACCACAACACCCATTGCGTCGGGAGACAGATATTTGACGGCCGCTTCTCGGAGATCCTCGGCAGTCTGAGCTTGGATGCAGGCGGCATAGTTGAGGGCGGGAGCGATATCTCCTACCATCGACTGATAGTAACCGTACAAACTTGCTCGATCGCTCGGAGTTTCGTTACCAAAGATAAACCGATTTGCTACTTGAGTGCGGATGCGGGAAATTTCGGCATCTGTCACCAGTTCGGTTTGGAGAGTGCGGATGTGTTGGACGATGGCTGCTTCCACTGCTGCCAAGTTTTCTGTCGGTAGTTGAGCGGAAATCGAGAATACGCCGCCGAGTCGCTGAGTCATGTTGCTGACCGAAATTGATGAGACTAGCCCTTTTTCTTCGCGCAAATCCTGAACCAAGCGAGTTGTGCGGCCGTGACCCAATATTGTCGCCAAAACGTCCAGGGCGTAAGTTTCAGACATTTCCATGAAACCTGGTACGCGCCACATCACGATCAGTCGGGCTTGCTGAAGGGCAGAGTCTACAAATTCGCGGCGGACTGTTTCTGTAAACGGCGATTCTTGGCCGTAGTTGGGGATTTGGGATTCTGGGTGAAAGTTGCCGACAGCAGGCACATTTATTTTGTTGTTTTGTGCTGTGCTTTTTGCTGCAAAACTGTCTGCGACAATTTCTATTAGTCGATCGACTGGCAAATTGCCGACAGCTACGGCTGTCATCGCCCCTGGGTGATATCTGCTGCTGTGGAAATCCCGCATTTGTTGGGCTGTCAACTGTTCGATTACCGCAGTCGGGCCGAGTACCGGTCGCTTGTAGGGCAGGACTTCAAAGGCTAATTCCATCGATCGCTGATAGGTGCGGCGGCGGGGATTGTCTTCCGATCGTCTAATTTCTTCTAAGACTACCAGCCGTTCTCGATCGAAGGCGTCGTCGGGAATGCTGGCGTTGAGCAACACATCGACTTGCAGGGGAGCTAGTTCGGCAAAATCTTTAGGAGCTGTGGTGATGTAATAGTTAGTGTAATCTTGGCTGGTGGCAGCATTGGTGAGGGCGCCGCGCTGCTCGATCGCGCGCTCAAATTCGCCGCTGGGAATGCTGGGAGTTCCCTTAAAAATCATGTGTTCTAAAAAGTGAGCCATGCCGTTGATGTCGTCGGGTTCGACGGCTGAGCCTAAATTGAGCCACACGCTGAGGTTAACAGCATCGACCGGCAAGTGTTCGGCTATAACTGTCAGACCGTTGGGGAAATGGCGCACTGTTGGGGCGTTGAGGGGCGATCGGGAGGATGATTTGAGGAGGGTTGAGGTCATTGCGCTTTTAAATTTACCTTTTCTTTTATATCTTAAAGGTCTTTAACGAAAACATCGGGCATCTGGCATTTGGCGCAAAAAATGCAATTGGATCTGGACGGTAACACGCACCGAGTTTTTGGTCTCCTTGGAGGAAGTTTTGTTAACGTATTTCTGCCAGCGCGATCGTTAATTTATCCTAATAGTTGTGGAAGTCCTCAGTTTTTTGGTGACAGCATTCGATGGAATATCGAAAATTGAATAAAAACTTAATATTTCCACAGTCAGCTTTTCAACGATTTTGGCGATCGACTTCGGGGAAAATCGGCTTAATTTTGACTGTAGGGCTGACGATCGGGGCACTGTTAGCCCCCCTACTTTCCCCTTACAATTCGGCGGTCGATCGAGATTATTTGTCGCGCTTGGTGGCTCCTAGCGCTAAACATTGGTTGGGCACCGACGGTTTGGGGCGAGATTTGTTGGTGCGGGTGTGGCACGGATTGGGAATATCTTTACTCGTCAGCCTGGTTTCTGTGGGTGCGGGTTTAATTTTGGGAGCGCTTTTGGGGCTGGTGGCGGGGTATTTTCGGGGGTTGCTGGAAATTGCGATCGGCACTTTGGCGGATATTTTGCTAGCTTTTCCTTCAATTTTACTGGCGATCGGCGTTGTTACCGTCACCGGGCCGAGCCTGCAAAGCGTAATTATCGCCGTCAGCCTCGTGCAAATTCCGATTTACATCCGCTTAACTCGCAGTATGGTGCTGTCTCTGCGGGAACAAGAATTTGTTTTGGCTGTCAAGGCCTTGGGCGCCAGCGACTTACGGATTATTTTTCGCCACATTTTGCCGGGAAGTCTCGCGCCTCTGGTTGTACAAGCAACTCTTTCGACTGGTACGGCGACACTAGAAGCTGCCGGTTTGGGTTTTTTGGGTTTGGGCGCACAGCCGCCGGTTCCTGAGTTGGGGACGATGCTTTCTGATGCTTTTAAGGGCGGATACGCTCTTTCGTCTCCTTGGACTATTTTGTTTCCCGGTTTGCTGATTACCTTGACTGTTCTGGGTTTCAATCTTTTGGGCGACGGGCTGCGAGACGCTTTAGACCCCCGATCCAATGCTGCGGCAAGGAAATAGCAATATTCAGGACTTACGCAGCAAGCACAGTATTTGAGCAAGACTGTGCCTCCTCTAAAAATTGTTCAGGTATGCTCAAAGTTTTGGCGGGAGTTGAACCCATTTCAAAGTCGCAGCCTGGGCTGCCGACTGAGGTGATACCCGCTATGACTGGCTGCATTAAGATTTGCCCGGATAGGTGGCAGAATTAACGATCGCGATTGTTAGTTCTGCCGCTGATTTATTGACTTTTTGCACCAGCCAACTCACAAACACTTGCCCCAAAATAGTCGCCATTTCCGGGGTGGGGTTAACCTGTTCGTCTGGAACGCCTTCAATGGCGATACCGCGAATGTCTGAACCATGTTGTAGCTTTTTTTAGTTATAATTTTGCATACTAATCAATAGTAACTTTTCAGTTAAATATCAGTTTACGACAAATTTTAACTATAAATTATTACATTTGCTATTATCAAAAAATAGGTCAGCTATAACAGTGAGTTACAAAATTTAGTTATTTAAAGCGATCGCCAAGCATGAGTTATATCAAATCCAGTTACATATGAATGATATACAAGTGCGAGCCTCCCGCTCGCTATCGAAAAAAAGCCGGGAGAGTTAGAGAGTAGGAGGATTTATCTTTTTTCCTTTTTATTCGATATTATGAGATTATTGCAACGAAAAAATCCGCACTCTGACCATCCTACCACTGCTATTCAAAGCACACATAAATTCGATTATCGGTAAAACTCCACAGTTCTTTTTTCAAACGGTAGTCTAGTTCTTTTGCCCACTTTCGTTTTAATAAAGCCTTGATTTGTTACCTTCCACTGAAAAATTAGGCAGGGTTACGCCACGGTGAATCTTCGGTGTAAGCTCAGGCTACTCGTTCTGGATCGCGGGTATTCCAGGCATCTTCTGCGGCTTGAACTTTAGTTTTAGCAGTTTCCAGGGTTAAAGGCGGTAAAGGTGGTTGAGTTTCCATCGGGTTGAATAATTTTGCTTTTTTTAAACAAGTAATTAAACTTAGCACGATCGCGAACACACTACAAGACCACTATAACCGCCAACTTGCTGGCATTTACAGTTAGATGTCAGGAAATCCAGCAACAGCGAGCGGGCGAAATCACGCTCTTTTTTGTCAATTTGCGATCGCCTGGTACCGCGAGGATTAGCCGTTGATTTAGGTGCAAGTTCAGGATTTCAATCGATTCCTTTAGTGGAATTAGGCTTTTCGGTAATCGGTTATGCGATCGACTATCCGAAATAAGTTTACAGGGGGAGCATCTCATATTTGTAAAAACACTTCTTCTGGCTCCTTCCTTCTTCCTCTTTCCTTCTTCCTCTTTCCTCCTGCCTCGCAGCCTCGGGCCTTAAAACTCCAATTTCTCGCTTAACTGCTTTCATTGAGATGCTCCCTTTACAGGTACTTCAGAACCAGATGATTAAACGATTCGGGTGATTGGGCAGGAAATTATATTAGAGACTTTATATTAGAGACAACCGAGAGTCGCTGTAGTGACTGTTCCGACATTTACAGCCCCATCCAAGGCTTAGAAACTGAAGTCTCACGAAACCTGATATGAAACTCCTCCGATGGCTGACCTTGTGCTTCCTCTCCTTGACGCTCACCCTCTGGCTGGGCAGTTGCTCCTCCCCACCGCAAATCCAGGCGGTGACGCTCAATTTGGCTGCGTCAGGCATGGTTCGCACTGCCGTGGAGGAAATCGATCGACTATATCAGCAGGAACACCCCCATATCTGGTTGAATCCGACATTTGCCGGAACTGCCTTAATCCGGGACGCCGTTGAGCAGGGGGAACCTTTTGATGGGGTTTTGTTAGCCGATATGGGACCGCTGGATGCGTTGCAAGCCCAAGGGCTAATTCTGCCCGAAAGCCGTCGGGAGTTAGTGACCACCGACATTGTGGTGATTGCTGCGGCTGATTCTGCGCTGCAACTGACTGATTTGCAGGAGTTAGCGAGCGATCGCCTCAAAACCGTGGCAATTGGCAACAAAGACCTGACGGTTGGCAAATATACCCACCCCATTCTGAGTCGGTTAGGCATCCTTCAAGCAGTGGAGTCCAAGGCAGTCTGGGCAAAGGTGGATGTGCGGGAAGTCTTGCGAACCGTCGAGCAGGGAGACGCAGAGGTGGGCATTACCTTTCTGCCAGAAGCCAAAGCCTTTGGCAAGGTCAAGGTATTAGCCACCGTATCGCCCGACCTCTATGAGCCAATTGGCTCGGGTACTGCTGTGGTTAAAACCTCTCCCCATCCCCAGGAAATGCAGGCGTATCTGGACTTTTTCAGTAGCGATCGGGCAATGGCAGTATTTCAAAAATTTGGACTTCGCCCTCTGCGGTCTTAGATCGGCGAAACTAAGCACGAGACAGACATGATGAAACAACAATCTAACTTTCTCAAAACCGTTGCGGGGGGCCTGGGAGCAGCCACTTTCCTGGCATTAGCAGTGAGTGGAATCGCCTTTTGGAGCGCTAACCGCACCTTAGAAACTAACCGCCTGATCGCCCAACATCTAAAAGCGCTCAATAGTTTGAAAGCGTTGACCAGTGCATTTCAAGATGCTGAAAAGATGCAGCGGCAATACCTGCTCACCCAAAACAAAAATGACTTCAGCAAATTTGGGATTCGGACTATCAATGTCGATCAAGAATTGCGACAATTGCAAACCTTGCTAGAGAACGATCCCCGCCAACAGGCAGTTGCCAAGCGCCTGGAAGAATTTATCCTGCGTCGCCTGGGGGAACTGCGGCAGGGCTTGGAACTCCGGGACACCAAAGGGCTGGCGGCGGCGATCGATCGCACCCCCCCACGACTGCTCGACGAGATTACGTTGCTGACCCAGCAGATCGAAGCGATGGAAACCGTGGCGTGGCGGCAGAAACAGCAAGCTGCCACCCACACAACCCTTCTGGCAATGATGGCATTTCTGGTGGGCATCGTCCTCAACCTAGGAATTATTCTGTGGACTTACCGCCTGATTTGCAATGAAATCCTGAAGCGGAATCAAGCCGAAACCGACCTTCAGCAAAGTAACCAGACGTTTCAAAACCAGACTAGCCTGTTGGAATTAATCCTCAACAGCATGAGCGATGGCGTGACCGTTGCCGATGAAAATGGTCGATTCCTGGTGTTTAACCCCGCTGCCGAGCAGATGTTTGGCAAAATAACCGACGGCCAGTCGGAAGAAGGGTCGGAGCAGTATGGACTGTTTCTACCCGATGGGGTAACTCCGCTCCCAACAGAGCAAATTCCCTTAGTGCGGAGTTTACGGGGTGAGGAGGTAGACAATATGGAACTTTTTAGCCGTCATAGCAAAGCCCAACAGGGCATCTGGATGACACTTAGTAGCAGACCGCTCAAAGATGCCAGTGGTGCATTGAAAGGCGGAGTTGTTGTGTCCCGCGATATTAGCGATCGCAAGTCCGTAGAACTACAAATATTGCAGGCAAAAGAAGCTGCCGAAGTTGCCAACCGCACCAAGAGCGAGTTTCTTGCCAACATGAACCACGAACTCCGCACCCCCCTCAACGGCATCCTCGGCTATACCCAAATCCTCCAGCGCGACCCCGCCACCACCGCCAAGCAGATGAAAGGATTGGGGGTGATTTATCAATGCGGTTCCCATTTACTCACCCTGATCAACGACATTCTGGATCTGTCCAAGCTGGAAGTGCAAAAGATGGAACTCTATCCCCAGGATTTTCATCTGGCGAACTTCCTCTCTTCTACTGTGGATATTTGCCGCGTCAAGGCAGTGCAAAAAGGCGTGGAGTTTCATTACCAGCCCGCGAGCAACCTGCCCACTGCCGTCCATGCTGACGACAAACGCCTGCGGCAAGTGTTGCTCAACCTGCTCAGCAATGCGGTCAAATTTACCGATTTTGGCACCGTCACGTTTCGGGTAGAAGCGGTGGAGTCAGAAGACTCAAATTCAGAACTCAAAACTCAAAACTCAAAAGTTTCCAGAATTCGCTTCCAAATTAAAGACACTGGCATTGGCATTGCCCCAGAAAAACTATCCACGATTTTCTTACCCTTTGAGCAGGCCGGGAAACGCGATCGCAACATCGAAGGCACTGGACTAGGACTTGCCATCGGTCAACAAATCATCCAGAAGATGGACAGCGAAATTCACGTCGAGAGTGTAATGGGCAAGGGCAGCAATTTCTGGTTTGAGATCGACTTGCTTCCAGCATCGGATTGGACAACACAAAATGCGATCGCCAACCACAAGGTTATTGGCTATCAGGGCGAACGACGCAAAATTCTGGTCATTGACGATCGCCGAGAAAACCGTCTGGTGGCAGTGAATATGTTGGAACCGCTGGGCTTCAAGCTGACAGAAGCTGATAATGGGCAGGCAGGTTTTGATACCACTATCCAGACGCGACCCGACTTGATTATTACCGATGTACATATGGCGATTATGGATGGCTTAGAAATGACCCGTCGCCTGCGACAATTGCCAGACTTTGCCAAAACTCCGATCATTGCCTCCCCTGCTACCCTGTCTCAGGTGGATATACAGGAAAGTCTGGATGCAGGGTGCAATAGCTTTTTCCCCAAACCGATCGAGTTTACTGGGTTGCTTGCCGAATTGCAGCGATATCTAGAATTGCAGTGGATTTACGAAACCGAAACAGAGGCGACTCAACCCGCTGTCAGCAACGCCGATGAGGTTAGCATAATAATACCCCCTGCTGCAGAACTCGCAACCCTTTATGCTGCCGCTCAGGGTGGTTTTATGACCGATATCCAGCAGGAAGCCCATCGCTTGAAGCAATTAGCGCCGGAATATATTGCCTTTGCGAACCGAGTTCTAGAACTGAGTCAACAGTTTGATGAGGAAGCCATTCTGCGTCTAATCGAGCCACCGGTTTAGCCACTTAATATCGATCCACCATGAACCATTCATCCCTTCAATATATTTAGGAGTTTGCTAATGTCAGTCTCTTCTATCTCTCAAGAAAACACGATCTTAGTCGTAGATGATACCCCAACAAATCTGCAAGTATTGTTTGATGTGTTGAGCGAACAGGGCTACCGGGTGGCGATCGCCAAAAATGGTGAAACTGCCCTGCAACGAGTGCAATCGTCTGAACCCAATTTGATTTTGCTAGATGTGATGATGCCAGGGATCGATGGCTTTGAAACCTGTCAGCGGCTCAAAGCTAATCCGGCCACTCGCGATATTCCAGTTATTTTCATGACCGCCCTCTCCGACTCGGTGGATCAGGTCAAAGGTCTGAGCCTGGGTGCTGTAGACTACATCACCAAGCCGATTCAGCATGAAGAAGTCTTGGCACGGATTCGGGTGCATCTCCAACTGCGGAATGCCACCCGGATCATGGAACAGCGCACCAACGAACTCAACCAGGCCTTAGAAAGTTTCAAGCAAGCCCAAGTGCATCTAGTGCAAGGTGAAAAAATGTCTGCCCTAGCCCAATTGGTGGCGGGAGTGGCACACGAAATCAACAACCCGGTGAATTTCATTCAAGGCAACCTGAACTATGTCAAAGAATACATTCAGGAGCTGCTGGACTTGGTGCAACTGTACCAGAAGCACTATCCCAATCCGGTAGCAGAAATCCGAGAGCGGGCAGAATACTTGGAGCTGGAATTTTTGCAAGAGGATTTGTGGAAGATGCTGGGTTCGATGAAAATGGGGAGCGATCGGATTCGCCAACTGGTGCTCTCGCTGTGCAACTTCTCCCGCCTTGATGAAGCGGACTGCAAACCCGTTGATATCCATGCAGGTATCGACAGCACTCTGTTGATTTTGCAACACCGTCTGAAAGCCAGACCCGATTTTCCTGCCATCCAAGTCATCAAAAACTACGGGCAATTACCGGAGGTCGAATGCCACCCCAGTCAACTCAACCAGGTATTCATGAATATCCTCAGTAATGCGATCGATGCCTTGCAGACATCAGGTGTCAGGGATAACCAACAACCTACCATTACCATCAGCACCTCGATCGGTAGTGGTAACTCGATCGCGATTAGCATTGCCGATAATGGAGTCGGTATCCCGGAACTCATTCGTTCTAAACTATTCGATCCGTTCTTCACCACCAAACCCTTGGGCAAAGGCACTGGCTTGGGACTGTCGATCAGTCATCAAATCGTCACTGAAAAACACGGCGGCAAGATTGAGTGTGATTCCACTCTGGAGAAGGGCACTGAGTTTGTCGTACAGATTCCGCTGCGGCACGTCATGGCACAGGTTGCTTAAAAGAACGGTTACGGTTGCGGCAACAATTATCAATCAATTTGAATACTCTTTATCTTAGAGAATAGTAATCAGGATTTTATGGTAATAGGACTTACTCACAAACTAATACTGTAGGGTGTGGATTACGCACCTTAACCCCTATCGGTAACGCATTAAACTATTTTTTGTATAAGTCCTGGATGTATTAGCTGGCGCTACTGCGAAGCTAGTTCCATTAATATCGTTATCCCCATTTCATCCACCGAGAAATCATCCTTTGCTGCATCACCGTAATTCGAGAGGATAGCTATATAGCAATCCTAAATGATTATCAAGACTATGATACAATTATATGCAATACTCGATCGTGAATAAAAAGATGAAT